>CAZGHD010000065.1:0-11317 GCA_964525525.1 uncultured Lachnospiraceae bacterium
CATTTCCTGCGCGTAATGGAAAACCATTGCGGAGGGATCGAGAGAGATGTTCTGATAAGGAACTATGCGGGGATCGTACCAACCCTTGCCCTCGGTATAGTTCATTAAGAACATATGATCGGTGAAATAGTTACCGAATCCGAGCTTGGTCTGATCCGGCTTCTGCTTTTTTTGAGCGGTGGGCTCAATTCTGATGTTGAGCATTTTTATTATCCTCCAAAAATAAAACGAATATCATTATTTTATTATAATAAATTATTATACACTATTTTTGCCGGCGTTTCAATATATATTGAAAAACTGATGATTATTTTACCGAGTTTTTTTTATTTTTTCTATCACGGGTATGCAGTTTTCGGGTACTGCGCCTGAAAGCGGGCGGTCGTATTTTATCATTTCGCGCACGTAAGTGGAGCTGATATAGGCAAGCTCCGCTTTTGCAGGAATGAACATAGTCTCAACCTTTGGGCTGAGCCTGCGGCTGATTTCGGCAAGATTGTATTCGTATTCAAAGTCGGACACCGTGCGGATACCTTTTACTATCACGTCGGCGGAAATTTTTTCGGCGTATTCGGCTACCATTCCGCAGCTTACGTCTGTGATGATGTTTTCGCAGCCTTCAAAAGCAGCGCGGAGTATTTCAAGACGTTCGTCAGCGGAAAAACAGCCTTTTTTCTCGCTGTTGAAAAATCCGACTACGTACACGAGGTCAAACATCTTTGCCGCGCGCAGAGCAACGTCGTAATGTCCCATCGTCAAGGGATCAAAACTGCCCGTGAGCAGGGCGATCTTTTTATCTGCCATCGACCTGTACTCCTTAATCCTCTTTTTTGGGTGTGAGCAGTGCAACGAACGCTTTTCCGTGTCTTGCGTTTCTCAAAACGTCGTATTTTTCGGCGAGCTCGGGGATGTCTGTAAACAGCTCCTCGCTATCACTCTCGCACACGACGAGAGCACCGGGATTTAACGTATCGCCGTCAGACAGCTTTTTCAGCGCAACGTCGATGTATCCCGAGCCGTAGGGGGGATCAAGAAACACGATGTCGTACTTTTCGCGTCCTACCTTGAGAAAGGAGATATAATCTCCCGAGGAGATACTGCATTTATCAAAAAGCTTGGTCTTTCTTGCGTTTTGCTTTATTATTTCAACCGCTTCTCTTGAGTTATCAAGGAAGGTCGCGTGAGCGGCGCCGCGGCTGAGTGCCTCAAGTCCGAGCTGACCGGAGCCTGCGAACAGATCAAGCACGCGTCTGCCCTCAATGTCAAACTGTATCATGGAGAAAAGCGCTTCCTTTGCTCTTTCGCTTGTGGGGCGCGTGTTTTCTCCTTCGAGTGTTTCAAGTCGGCATCCTTTTGCCGAACCGGTTATTATTCTCATTTTGCGTCCTCTTCCTTTCTTTTTGAGCTTTCCGCGAAATAATTATATATATTTTCCGCGTCTGTGCGGGATATTCCTTTGACTTTGGCTATCGTTTCTATATCGGCGTTTTTGACTGCGGTCACACTGCCGAGCGCGGCGAGAAGCAGTTTCGCCTTTTTTTCTCCGATGCCTTTGATCTTTTCAAGCGAGGACGTACGCAGAGTTTTTCGCTTTGCGCTGTCCATTTTTGAGTAGGTAAAGCGGTGTACTTCCTCCTGAAGCTTATATATCATCATAAATACAGACTGATTTTTTGCGATGCTTATGTCTCTTTCGCCGTCGGTGAGCATCCTCGTCTTGTGGAACTCATCCTTCACCATTCCGAACACGGGAATGTCGCAGCCGAGCTCATCCATCAGAGCTTTGATGGTGGAAACGTGTCCCTTACCGCCGTCAAGCAGGATCAGATCTGGCGGTGGAGGGAACGAGCTGTCTTCCTTGCTGTAATCCATCGCGCGTGCTATACGGCGGGAAAGCGCTTCTTTCATGGACGCATAGTCGTCCTGACCCTCTACCGATTTTATCTTGAACGTGCGGTAGTCTGATTTTGCAAACTTGCCGTTCAGCATTACCACCATGCCCGCGACCTTGTGCTCGCGACCGATATTTGAAATATCGTATGCCTCTATTCTCTCGGGATATACCTCAAGTTGTAGGAGATTTGCGAGGGTGACAAGCGATTCGTTTGTGTTTTCGCTGTCTTTTTTGAAGTTTTTCGCGTTTTGTTCTGCATTGTCGTACGCCATTGAGCACAGAGCGCGAAGCTCTCCGCGCTCGGGATGCTTTATATATACCCGATGTCCTGCAATACCTGACAAATACTTTTCAAGATCCTCTTTTTCTTCCTGCGGGATCTCAAACTGAACGAGTATCTCCTTGGGAAGATATTCACGCTTTGAGTAAAACTGACCGATGAAAGTAGATATATTCTCCGGCTCAAGTATCTCTCCCGCGCCGAAATTGAACTGCTCGCGGTCGGTTATCGCGCCGCCGCGGACGTAGAATATAGATATTACCGAGCAAACGTCGTCCCGATATAGGGCGATAACGTCGTGTTCGGTTTTGGGATCGGTGACTACCTTTTGCTTGTCGCGCAGTTTTTTGAGAGAGAATATAGTGTCACGGCATCTTGCTGCCGCCTCGAATTTTTCCTCGTCCGCGTAAGCGAACATCTTTTTTTCAAGCGATTCGCACGCCTCGGTGATGTCTCCTGTAAGAACGTCGAGCGCGCAGTTTATCGCGGCTGAGTATTCCTCGCGCGGAAGATCGCCTTTGCACGGAGCCATGCATCTGCCTATCTGGCTGTAAATACACGGACGTACTTTGCC
Organism: uncultured Lachnospiraceae bacterium; assembly: GCA_964525525.1. Lineage (GTDB taxonomy): Bacteria > Bacillota > Clostridia > Oscillospirales > CAG-272 > RGIG2161. The sequence goes on from CAZGHD010000065.1 coordinate 2,749, forward strand.
GATGTCGCGCGGAAATTTATGCTTGCAGGACGGGAGCCCGAGCGTTTTCTTTATAGTGCCTATAACGTCGTACACGGTGGCAGTGGAGGAATAGGGCCCGAAGTATTTTGCTCCGTCGTTTGATCTTGATCGGGACATAAAAAGATTCGGATATTCGTCCGCGACCGACACTTTGATGTAAGGATAGGATTTTGCGTCCTTGAGCTTTATATTATATTTAGGTGAATGTTGTTTTATCAGGCTGTTTTCGAGGGTGAGGGCTTCTATTTCATTATCACAGAGAATGTAGTCAAAATCGTGAACGCAGCTGACCATTTTTGCGGTCTTGATATTCTTTGCTCCGTCGTGAAAATATTGCGAAACTCGGTTTTTGAGCTTTCGTGATTTGCCGACGTATATGACGTTTCCCGCCTTGTCGCGCATTATATAAACGCCCGAGCGTAACGGCAGAGAATTGGCTTTTCCTCTCAATCTTTCGATATTTTCGTTCACTGCGACCCTCCAAAAAAAGAAACGGACTTAAATTTCATCTGCGCAGCAGCGAAATTACAAGTCCGCCAAAAGGTTATTTTTATGCCGAGATTACTCGCTGAAGCCTGAATTTATAAGAGCTGCAAGACCGTCGAGAGCTTCCTGCTCGTCAACACCGTCAGAAATGAGGGTGATGGTCATACCCTTGGTTATACCGAGAGAGAGAACGCCGAGAAGGCTCTTTGCGTTTACTCTGCGGTCTTCTTTTTCAACCCAAATCGAACTTTTGTATGAATTAGCTTTCTGTATAAAGAAAGTCGCCGGCCGTGCATGGAGGCCAACATTGTTTTTAATTGTTACGTCAGTCGAGATCATATTATTGTTGCTCCTATATAAATTTATGATAAATTTAGGCGCAAATGCTTCCGGCGCCTTCAGAATGCTACTATACACCATTATTATATCAAATATTTTAAATAAAATCAATAGATTTGAGAGATATTTTTTCGCGGGAAGGCTATTTTTGAGGAATATAGCGCAAAATTCTTCAAGAAAGATGCTTGATTTCGGTTATTATCGTGGATACTATGAGGTTATCCGTGTGAAAACTCAAGGTCATTCCGGGGACAAGACAGGTGTTTCCGTCAAGCATGAAGCTGCCGTCCTCGGTAAAAACTCCGCTTGCAAGTATTCCGCCGCGGACGTCTATTTTTCTTGCGTCGTGTGACTCGGTCTTGATTATCGTACCGTCTGCGAGAGTGATAAGTTTTTCCGCAGGGACGATGGTTTTTTCGGACGAAATATTACCTATCTCTTTCCCGGTTGAGTTAAGATACGCAGTGTCGCCCTCGATAAAGAAATCTCCTGCCGCGTGGTCGACGTTAAGCGCGAGGAACCTGATCTCCACCTCTTCGCTTTGGCTTGATACGCTGATCTTCTCGCCTATGCCCGAACGGATAAATATTCCGCCTACGGCTAAAATTATAACGAGTACTAATATTATATCTATTACGTTAAATCTGAGCTTTTTTACGGAGTTGTTTTTCATCGTTATGCCTCCATTACTGTTCAATTATTTTCATGCTGACACAGTTTCCTGTGCCCGCAAATCCGGGTGTACGATAAGAGAAATAAGTTCCTACGAACAGGTCGTATGAGCCGCCGATTTTGTAATTGCCGTCGAGGATAACGTCGTCCGAGCGGACGGTTATATACACGTCAAGTCTCTCGGGAACTGATGCCTCCATCTGTTCTCCGGTTTCGGTATTTACCGTGGTTCTCGTGGACGGAACGTACTCGACTGAGATAACTTCTCCAAGCGCTCTCTGCTTTGATGTGTCGGTTATCTTGTCACCGACTTTGATAAGAGACGCGAATTCCTCGCGGATCTCAATGCTCTCTATAACGTATTCAGCGGAGTAGTTTTCATCAGATGTTACGCTCGTAGTTCTGAAAAAGAAGAAATATACGAGCGCGGCCGCAACTGCCAAAAGCAGTATTATAAGCATAACGTCTATTATATTGAATCTGAAAGATTTCTTAGTCTTTTCTCCCATGATTTATCTCCCTTTTAATTATATATCTATCTGTGCCATGCTCGGGTCGTTTTGCGACTGCGATTTTCCGCTGTCAAAGATAAGTCCCGTTCTGCGATATGCAGTGGTGAGTCCGACAATGAGCCAGAACATAAGGAATACCCTGTAATTATACCAAACGTAATCGGTCATGCCTTGCGCGAGAATTGAAAGAATACCGCACATTCCCGCGTAGGTGAGCAGTTTTTCGCGTCTGTCAAAAGATCTTGCCGCAAAGGAAATACTGTTTTTTACTAAAAGAAGCATCGCGATAATGAATACTATAAGTCCGATTATTCCGAGCTCGACGGTTATCTGGAAAAACAGATTGTGGCTGTGAGGCGCGGCTTCAATTCCTGCAAAGGAATACAGCGGATAGACCTCGGCAAATGCGCCCTCGCCTATTCCGATACCGCCGCCAAAGCAGTCGCCGAGCATTTTTATTACCGCGTCCCAGATGTGAACTCTGTACGAGGTCGAGCCGTCAGACATATTGCCGATACTGGTTATTCGGAGAATAATGTTTTGGGGCAGGACGTACGGTAAGAAGGGCAGAGACAGGATCCCGAAAAATACGAGTATCAATGTTTTTCTCGTCATAAATATAAAGAATATAAATATTCCGATCAAAAATCCGAGCCAGCCTCCGCGCGACCAGGTGAACACCAGGCACAGGCCCATAAACGCCGCCGCGATCAGATTTGAGAACCGCTCTTTGGCGTTGTCCGACGTGAACAAAAGCGCTACCGCGAACGGAAGTATCATAATAAGGTATTCTGCCAGCACGTTTGGGTTTTCAAAGGTAGATACTACGCGCCCCGCTATGCTTGAGAACATATCGGTGTCCTGCCACGCGCTTGAAACGGTTCCGAAAAAGTTCTGAAAAAGTCCGTAAAGCGAAACGATAACGGCGGACGATACCAGCGCCGCGGTCACACGCTTGAGCAGGTCAGGCGTGTTTATGAGGTTAGCGGTCACAAAATATCCGAGCATCATACAGATGAACAGCAGTGCGGGCTTTATCGAGGTCGCGGCAGATACCGAAACCACGCCGCCAAAATAAGTGAGCGCCATAAATATAATAATGAAGAGATCGATGGAGCGCACGGTGATTGATCTCTTGCCTTGAAGCAATTTAAGAAGATAACATACTGTGATATACGCTACCGTCAGCGCAAGCAGCATAGTGGGCGCAAACGGCAGAATGAAGAACATGAGCAGAACTCCGAACTCCGGTATCACGAGAATCAGATACATCAAAGCGAGCGCGGCAAGTGCGCCGAGCACGTACAGCGGAGAAATCCAATAGGTAAAAATACCGAGCGCGATTCCCAAAATAAACGCAATGTTGCTTCTTCCGCGTATTTCGTTGTTCCTGTCAAACTGCGATTCTCTTATTCCTATGACGCGCGTGAGCAGGAAGTGCGTTATCCTGTTGTTACGCATTGCTTGGATAAGGGTAGTTCTTGAGGAGAGAAACGGGAATGAAAGCACGAGAATAGCTACACCGCAATACAGAGAGAAATAATCTTTTTCTCCATTCAATCCAAACATCTTGAGCGCGTACGCCGCAAGAGAATAAAAGCCGAACGAAAGCAGGAACCAGCCGTACACCTTCATTCTCGTGCAGACGAGGCTGGAGGCGAAATCCCGCATCATTCCGAGGAAAAAGCTTTTTTCTATCGTTCTTGAAATCAGCCTGCCGACTGCCCTAAATTTTTCCTTGAGAGGTGTGGTTTTGAGTAGACTTGAAAAGTTGAAGCTTTTCTCCTTCTTTCGCTCTTTCTTGTCGGTTAACAGAAGGTGCCCGGTAACGCTGACAGAGGCTTTTCGGTACAGAAATGCGGCAAATTTATCAAACGCACGCAAAATTGCGCTGTTTTCAAAAAACGATCTTAATCTGCTGCCGCGGCTTTTGTTTTTACTACTGCTCAATCGTTGTCGCCTCCTTCTTTTCTTTGTTTGTAAGTTTTATTCTAAGCACTGCAGATGCTGCGAGATATATCGCCGCGCCTGACGCGAAAACTATCGCGCAGGTGATGATATTTTTAAGGATATTTCCGTCAAACGGTGAGTTAGATAAAAGTCGATAAACGCATATCATTGACGAAGCGCTGATAGCTCCTGAAATTAAAATCTTTATAACTGTAATCACGAGTCTGCGGTCGATGATACGTTTGATTTTTGCAGCAAGTGCGATGACGAGAAACAGTGCCGCGGCGATCTGGCCGGCCGCATTTCCGATTCCTACCGAGGCAAGTCCGACGCTTGTGTGGCGGGTGAGAATATACGATACGATCGCGTTTGAGACTACGCCGAATATCGCGGCGAGCATCGGGATCTTAACCTTTGATCTTGCGTAGAACACTCGGTTTATAAGCTCTATTATAACGAATGCGGGCATCGCGAGAGCCATGAATCGAAGCACCGAAGCAGTGTTTTTTGCGGAAAGCTTGTTGAACTCTCCTCGCTGGTACAGAATGGAAACTCCTTCTCCAGCGAGAACGAAAACCGCTATCATAAACGGAATAACTATAAACAAAGTTGTGGTTATTCCTTTTTTCACCGTAGAGCTGAACCCTTCCTCATCTCCTTCTGCCGCGAGGCGGGAAAGGGAAGGGAACACGAAGTTGCAGATACTGTAAGTCAGAGTTCCTGCTATTATTATATATATATTGTAGGAATAATCGAAAACGGAAATAGCTCCCGGTACTGCCAAAAAGGATGCAAAGTAAGTGCCGAGCAGGATTCCGATCGGCGCAAGCCAAGAGCCGATCATTATCGGAGGAGCCATTTTGAGAGTTTTTACAAACTCGGGTGAGCGAAAATTGAATATCGCTCTGAATCGGAATCCATTCCGCGCAAGCGGTATCGCAAGAGTGGCGAACTGAATGAGCCAGGACACCGAATACGCTATCGCAAGTCCGTAGATCCCGTTACTCCCGAGCCGGCCGTTCAGAATCAAAAGGTAAAGTACGACTCCGATATTGGATATGGTTGAGATCATAGCCGGGAGAATGAACGAACCTTTGGACTGCATTACTCCGACTAAAGTGTAAGTTCCGCCGGTGAAAATTATCATAGGGAACATTATTCTGAGCAGCGAAGCCGCCAGCGCAGATACTTCGGCATCAAGTGCGGGAGCTATGAGCGAGACGATCCCGTCGGCAAAAAGTATTCCAACTATAGCAAGCGCTCCGGTGAGCAAAAGTATGGCGTTCAGAAAAATGCAGGCAAATTCATCAGCTTCTTTTTCGCGGTCGCGCGAGAAGCTGTTGTATACCGGGATAAAGCATCCGAGTATCGCCGCAGAAAACAGCATATCAAAAAAGGACAGCGGAATACGCGATGCAGTTGTAAATGCCGTTGCGGCGTCTCCCGTTCCGTAAGGGCCGGAAAACAGAATGCTTCTCGCCATTCCGAGCAGCTTTGACAGGAGAGTGGCTCCCATCATTATGAGAACTGTTTTGACAGCTTTTTGCGATTTCATTTATATATCTCCGTAGAGTTATTTTTCGTTATCTTTGTTCAGAAGATCCGGCCGTCTTTCAAGAGTGATCTTTTGCGCCTGTTCGAGCCGCCACGCGTCTATCTTTGCGTGATCTCCCGAAATGAGTACGTCAGGTACCTTGCGACCGTGAAAATCAAAAGGCCGCGTGTACTGAGGGTATTCAAGAAGGCCTGAGGAGAAGCTTTCGCTTTCGTGGCATTCGGGGGCGGACAGCACACCGTCAACTATTCTCGCAACGGCATCTACCAAAATGCACGCGGGAACCTCACCGCCGGTGAGAACGTAATCTCCGATGGAAATCTCCTCGTCAACGATCTCTTCGATTATTCTTTCGTCAACACCCTCGTAGTGTCCGCAGAGTATTATGAGATTGTCATATTTCGAGAGCCTCTCTGCATCCGCCTGCTTGAGAATTTTTCCGCGCGGGGACATATAGATAGTTCTCACGTTTCCCTCGAGGTTTTCTTTGATTGCCGAGTAGCAATTATAGATCGGAGGAGCCGCCATGAGCATACCTTTTCCGCCGCCGTAAGGCGTGTCGTCCACACGGCGGTGCTTGTCCTCGGAATAATCGCGGATGTTGTATTCTTTTACTGTAATTGCGCCGCTTTTCTGCGCTCGTCCAATGATGCTTTCGCTGAGTATCGAATGAACGAAATCGGGGAAAAGGGTCATTATGTTAAAATTCAATTTGATATTCCTCTTCTTTTTGTCAGTCAAACATACCGGGAATGGGGCGGACGTATATTGCGTCCTCGGGAACTACTTTGATAATAAATTCCGCAACCGCAGGAATCATAACGTCGCCTGAATCGGTGGTGATTTCATAAATGTCGGACGCGCCGGAATTGAGTACGTCGTGAAGAACTCCGTACTTCTTGCCGTTATCTGCGTCAATCACGGGCAGACCGATTATGTCTGCTATGAAAAAATCACCCTCGCCGAGATTAAAATCTTCTCTGTCCGCGTAGATAACTTCGTTTTTCATAGCGACAGCCGCTTCAAGCGTGTCAACTCCCTCAAGAGTGAGAAGTACGAATTGCTTCTGCACCGAACCGTGCGTCACGGTGAGCGGAGTGTATTCACCGTTTTTGCGGCGAAATATTTTCGGCAGTTCGGCGAGCGTACGCGGAGTATCGCAGTAGGGATCAACCTTTACAACACCGCGTACCCCGTGAGTATTTATTATTTTTCCACATTCGAGATATTTATTTATTGCCATTTTCTTTCCTTATTATATTATATGAGATTAATGTTTAACGATTCGTAGACCTCGGTGTACGCTCCGCACAGCTCGCTGACTATGTCAGCCAAACGGTGCGCTATCTTTCTCTCGGTAAAATAATGTCCTGCCTCAATAAGATTGAGTCCGAGCTTGTGCGCGTCGCACATTATGTTGTAGGAGAGTCTGCCTGTAAGATACGTATCCGCTCCGAGTGATTTTGCAAGCTGAACGAAATCCTTACCGTCACCCGGACAAACCGCGACTCGGGAAACAGTGTTGATCTGCCCCGAAGTCAGAACAATCGGGCAGTCAAGGGCAGATTTGATTCTCGACGAAAAGGATGTTAGATCGGTTTTTTCGATATTTCCTATTCTTAAAATGTTTTCACCTTCGCCGTCAATTACCTCGACGTCGGTCAACCCTATAAGCTCGCACAAAAGGTCGGCAACTCCGCCGGGAGCCGCGTCAAGGCGGGTGTGATAGGAGAGGACGGTGACGTTACTCTTAATAAGATCTATTATCATCTTTTGCGCGGGATCGTCAACAGAAATAGTAGATAACGGCTTGAAGATCAAGGGGTGATGCGAGATAATTACGTCAAACTCATTGTTTTGCGCGTATCGAACAACCTCGTCTGTAACGTCAAGAACGCAGAGTACGCGGCTTACTTTACGCTCAGTGTCTGGCGCGCACATAACTCCGTCGTTATCCCAGTCACATCCGAGAGATCGGGGGAATACCTCGTCTAATTTCTTTATAAGGTCAATAATTTTCATAAAAAATCCTTTACCTTTGGAAAATAGGAAAAATCACGCAGAAAACACATTTCTGCCAAAATTTCCTCATTATATTATATATAATTATATACGTCGGACATCAGTGCCTCAACGTCGCCATAGGGCAGATCGGCTGATTTGAGTCCGTCTCGCTTCTTTTTTAGTGCATTATATACGTGTTTTGCGTAATCAGAGAGTATTTTATCGGCTTTTTCGATGTTCTTCTGTCCTAAAATCAGCTCGACGGGAGAATATTTTCGCGAAACTCCGTCAAATTCGGCGCAGATGCAGACGTAAAACTTCCCGCGGTCGTAACAGATTCCCTCGTCAATTATATTAAATCCCTCGCGCAGAATAAATTCGCGAAATTCGGGAATTACGCTCTGCGGCTGGCAGATCAGACGTATGGCAGGATCTTTCACGGCAGGACAGTCTGAAATTATCTGCATGACAGTCTCACCGCCCATTCCGCATATGGTTATGTCGGTAGGGTGATACCCCATTACGTTTTTGAGTCCGTCCGAGAGAACGGTGGTAATAGCGCCGGACAGACCGTGCAATCGTACGTTTTGCTCGGCACGAAGAAGCGGGCCTTTTGCAATATCCGCAGCAACTGCCGCAGCGATCTTTCCGCTTTTGACTAAATATATCGGGAGATGCGCGTGATCCGTGCCTACGTCGGCAAGCAGAGCACCCTGGCGCACGAACGATGACGCAAGCGCCAAACGAGTGCTTATAGAAGGCAATTTGATGTTCATCATATACGGTGTTTATAAAGTATAAAACAAAAATATCCTAAAACAACCCCGCGGCGTATGCCGCCGTGGGGTTGTTTTCCGGGATGAATTATTTCTTGTCGTTTGCGGCAAGGGAATCGTTGATATTCTTGATAAGAGCCTCAGCGTCGGTTCCGTGAACGGCGCAAGCTTCTGCTATGGTCTCGCCTCTTGCAGAGGGGCAACCGAGGCAGTGCATACCGATCTCAAGGAAAAACTTTGCAGTTTCGGGAGCG
>CAZGHD010000066.1:0-11161 GCA_964525525.1 uncultured Lachnospiraceae bacterium
CGCGACAGACTTCACGCACTTCGCGAAGCTGATGCTATTCTCCGCGAAGAATTTGATAACTGCGGCCTTGCCGAAAAGGTATGGCAGTATTTCATTGCCATTCCCGATATGAAGAGCGTTGGCGTTCGTAACGATCTCCGTTATGAAGGTTGGCCGGCTATCATTCGCGCCGTTAACACTAAAGACGCAATGACCGCAACTATTGAAGAAATCCCCTATTCCGTGCTCCATAAGATCACCGCACGCATTACAAGCGAGGTCGAAGGCATCAACAGAGTCCTCCTCGATCTCACTCCCAAGCCTACCGGTACCATTGAATGGGAATAATACCAACTTAACACCATATATCTACAGTAGCAGACAGTGGTTTTCATTGTCTGCTATTATTATCGTTATTATTTGGAGTGCATTTATTGTTCGCAACAGAGCCACAGAAATCGCAAATCACGATATAATTTACAACTAACCGAGAACGACGGCATGGAGAGTTTTTTCTCCTTGCTACCGTTTTCTATTATCTTATCATTTCACAATGCTTTGTAATGCGATTAACTGCGTTTTTCTTGCCGATGATTGCAATGCCGAGATAATTTATATCATCCGATCCGTTTTGATCGTGGTCATAGTATGTAGGAACTCATCGTAGTCCTTTGTCTGTTGCCCCTCGAAAGGAAAATCAACAACATCACATCCTTTGTCTAAGGCAATTTGGCGAAGCTCTCGCAAACTCTCACCGTCACACTTGAGCATGGGTATTCCTGCGGCGATCAGTCCGGGGTGGCTGACACCCGAAGCGTCAACCAAAGGATCAGCTACAAAATGCGGATGCCGCTGTCCGACTGTAAGTGCAATAACGGCAATAGCATTAGCGAGATAACCACCTTCGATACTGCTGTTCATTACCATAACACAGCGGTTTGGCTTTTCTTCTGTGATAATACTTTCTACTGTTTCCATTTTGATTTATCCTTTCTTGTTTGTAGTTGAACTTAGAATAACACCGGCGATAACAACGATACCGCCAAGTATTTGCGTGAGTGTGATGGTTTCCTTTAAGAACAATGCCGAGAATATAATGCCGAACACCGGAACGAGATTCATAAGGGAAACCGAGGTTGCCGCAGACAGTTTCCTTAGACCGAAGTTATAAAGCAGAAACGCTCCTACCGAACAGCCGAGAGATAAATATATCATTGCCGCTATGCCGGTTCCGGTAATGGCTCCTATCGGCTGATACTCGATCAGCACAAGAGGAACAAAGAATACCGTGCCAAATAAAAACTGATAAAATGAGAGTGTAACGGGCGAATACTTGTCTGTAACGGAACGGGTTATAAAATTATAGAATGTCCAAACAACTCCGGCGGCTATGAGTATCAGATTACCCCACAATGCCTCATTTCCACCTACACCGCTTTTGGTGGTCAGTATCAAAACACCGCCGAAAGCAAGAGAAATACCGATAATTTTTCTCAAAGTTGGCTTGGTTTTGTAAATGAAGAACTCAAATAACGCTGTAATTGCCGGGTAAGATGCAACGATCAGAGAAGCATTGGATGCGGTAGTAAATTGTACGCCGATATTCTCTGCTGCAAAGTAAAGCGTAATGCCGAGTAATCCGCTAAGTGCGATCTTTGTCATATCTTTTTTATCGGGGTGTACTTTGTCTTTTGTTATCACTCGGACAACGAACAAGAGTATTGCCGCAATCAAAAATCGGATAAAGCCTACCATCAACGGAGAAAAACTCGTATAAGCAAACTTAGTAGCGATAAATGATGCGCTCCACAGTAAAATAGCAGTTGTAGATGCAATATAGTATATATTTTCCTTTTTCATAACCTCACCTCCAAATAGTGACTACATAAGTAACTACGATGTATTATAGCCGTAACTATTGCATTTGTCAATGGGATATGGTAAAATAGTTACACATAATGTAGCAACTACTTCCAGAGGTGAAATAAATGGAAACGATTGAAGTATTAAAAAATCTCGGCTTTACCGAGTATGAAGCAAAGGCATATCTTGCCCTGCTGTCCTGCTCTCCATCAACCGGCTATGCGGTTGCGAAGAACTCCGGCGTTCCGAGATCGAAAATATATGAAGTATTGGATACGCTTTCTGCTCGTGGAGATATTTTGGTAAGCCCCGGCACAACTCCGCTTTATCAGGCGGTAGCACCCAAAGAACTGATTGCCGCACGAAAGGCGAAAGCAGAGGAAAGCTATGACAAAGCTGAGCGTATGCTGTCGAGATTTGAAAACTCTTCAAATGACCGTGATAACATTTGGAATATCACGGGACACGATGTTATTTTGCAGAAGATCAAAGAGTGCATAGATAATGCCGAGAAACGTGTTCTGCTTGAAATATGGGCAGAAGATTATTTAGAGATTGCTGACAAGCTAAAAGCAGCGGCAGAGCGTGGAGTATCTGTCACGATCATTACCTACGGTGAAATTGATGCTGATTTTGCGAATGTTTATCCTCACGATATGAGCGAGGAGATCACTTCGGAATACGGCGGTCGCTGGGTGGTGTTTAGTGCAGATGACAGCGGTGTTGTGGCTGGTGTTGTATCCCTTGGGGATGACAGCCGTGCTGCCTTCACGATGCACCAAGGACTTGTAATGCCTATTACTGAGGTTGTCATTCACGACCTATATATCGCTGAAATGCTGAAGGCTCACCGTGACGTCTTGGAAGAAACCTTCGGCAAAAATTTGATCGAGCTTAGAAACAAATTCACCATCAACTCCGACCGTAAGAAGCATTATATTGGATAGGCCATTGTGTGCTATTAAATTCTTGATTTTTTTGGAGCAATCGTGTATAATACCCTTGCCAGCGTGGCAACACTATGGCAACAAAAAAATCTGATAGTCCATACTTTACGGATAATACAGATGTATGAGATACCACGAGCTAAACCGCCTATACAAATTTGTTTAGGCTATCTTTTTCGGGAGCGAGTAGGAATAATACCATCCGACTTAAAAGTGCCCGAAACCTCTGTGTTTTCGGGTGCTTTTTGCAAATAACAGATGGTTAAATACCGCCAATGATACCAAATTGATTCCATACATATGATGAAACAATATCAGAATTACATAATTAAGCAACTGCAAACTGAAGAAATCTTTCCCGGCCTTTTAGATTCATTTGCACACACACAAAGAATAACGAAAAAGTGGATAAAGACAGAAAATGCTTGGACACTTACCGATGTCTCTCTTTTACGTGAATGGAGCACCGAAAAAAGAATCTGGATTACCGAGTACATATGTCAGCAGATCGAACGCGGCGGAATTACCGTCGGGGCTTTCTGTGAGGATCGTTTGATAGGATTTTGCTGTTTGGATGGTACTATATCCGGCGATACTGCGAAGTATGCGCATTTGACGATGCTCTTTGTTGACGACAATTGGAAACGAAACGGAATCGGAAAACGCCTCCTACATGAAGTCCGCAAACACGCTGTAAAATTAGGAGCAGAAAAGATTTTTATTTCCGCTATACCATCGTTGGAGACGATTTCCTTTTATCTTGAAATGGGCTGCAAGGATGCTAATGAAATCGTTGAAATATTTGTGGATTCAGAGGATGATCGTTATTTGGAGCTTGCAGTAACGTCCGCTCCTTGTACTCAAACATCAAAGCGGGAATAATATCACAAAACATGTAAATGCCCGAAAGTACTGCAATATGCGCTTTCGGGTATTTGGACATATGGATTTATAAATAATTTTCCGAGGGGAAACAATGGAAATTTTATATTCTGACAAAAATATAGTCGTCTGCGTCAAGCCTGTCGGCGTTGATTCGGAAAAGGATATGCCGCGAATGTTGGCAGATGAGCTTGGCGGTGAGTTTTTTACTCTGCACCGTCTTGATCTGAACGTAGGAGGCGTAATGGTATACGCGCGGACAAAAAGCGCTGCTGCATCGATGTCGCGACTGATACAAGACGGACAAATGATAAAAGAATACGTAGCAGAAGTTCACGGCACTCCGCCCGAGAGCGGAATACTCGAAGACTTACTTTGGAAGGATTCCAAAAAGAACAAAGTGTTCGTTGTCAGCCGTGAACGCAAGGGAGTATAAAAAGCCAAACTTGAATACACGCGAGTATCGTGCGGCGAGAGCTCACAGGTGCAAATAAGGCTCCATACGGGACGGAGCCATCAGATAAGGGTTCAGTTCGCGAGTCGTGGGTTTCCGCTCGTAGGAGATCATAAATACGGCTCTCGCGATGAGGAAACTGCCCCAAAGCTGTTTTCCTCTAAAATTTCTTTCCCGTATAACGGAACGACCGCCGAATTTAGCGCATTTCCTGAGTGGTTTTCAAAAGAAAGCGAGTGAACGTCATTGAAAGCAAAGAAGATTCACAGAATAATTTTCATCGTCCTCGGCGTAATATTCTTTATAAACGCAATATTGTCTGCCCCTGTGTCAAATATTCACGCAGGAGCAATACTCACGTATCTTATCGGCACCGTATTTTTGGCGATAGGAATATTTTTCAATTTCTTTTCCCGCCGCGTCCCAAGAATACTGGCAATAATATTTATTAGCGGAGTTATAATTGGGCTTGCCGGAGTGTGCGGTTTGTGCATTTACGGAAGCAGTGACAGCGTGACACACGAAGAAGATGCAGTTATCGTTCTCGGCGCAGGAATACGCGGAGAAAAGCTCGGAAAAGCTCTCTTGGGCAGGCTGGACAAAACGATCGGGTACTGTGAAAAAAATCCTGATGCAGTCGTAGTTGTCAGCGGCGGTCAGGGGCACGGCGAAAGCATTACCGAAGCACTTGCTATGGAAAGGTATCTCGTAGAAAACGGTATTCCAAAAGAAAAAATCATAAAAGAAGAGCGCGCAACGAGCACAAAGGAGAATTTTGAATACTCAAAAGAACTTCTTGACGATTATTTTGACGGCGAATATTCAGTAACGTTTATTACGAGTGAATTTCACGTTTACCGCGCGGGCATCATCGCACGGTCAGCGGGATATGACGAAACGTCCTACGTTGGCAGTAGAACTCTTCCCTATCTCGTTATTCCAAACGGTCTGCGCGAGTGCCTTGCCGTAATAAAAACGTGGGTGTTAGGATAAGTAGAAAAGCAAGCCTTATCAAAAGGCTTGCTTTTTTGTGATTTTTATAATAACTGTTACCGCCACAACAACCGCGACGTATATCATCGTTGCATAGACGAAAATGTCTCCGACAACGGAATACAGCGTCGTGCCGTCGAGAAATTCGACGTCAAACGAAACGAATCCTTGCTCGTTTGCATCAATATCCGCAATTACCTCACCAACGGGAGATATTATCGCGGAAACGCCGGTATTTGCGGCACGTGCGAGATACCTTCCGCCCTCTATGGCTCTTAATACCGAGTGGCCGAGGTGTATATAAATTTCGGGCGAGTTTTCAAACCACGAATCATCAGTAGAAACGGTCAACAGTTCTGCCCCGTCGTTTACGGCATCACGCGTCATAGATGGATATATTGAGTCGTAACAGATAAGCGACGCAACCTTGCCGAACTCGGTCTCGTGAAGTGCGCTGTCCTCGCCCTTCCCTGCATCGTCTGCCAGCATACTTATCGACGTAAGCATAGGAAGCAGAGTCTCAATAACCGGGCGCATTGGGATATATTCACCGAACGGAACGAGTTTTCTTTTAATATACGGAGTATCGCCAACGCTTCCGTCGGGATTTATGCAGTACATAGCGTTACTCGGTGCCTCGCTTCCGTCATCGCGGTACTGCTTGTAATAGCCGCCGAGAATCAGAGTAACGTCGTATTCCATTGCAAATTTGCGAAACGTGGCTAATTTGTCTTTATTAAGATTAAAATACGCAGGCAGTGCGCTTTCGGGGATTACGATAAGCTCTGCGCCCCCCTCCGCCGCGCTTTCGCACAGATCAAGATAGAGACTTCTTATATCTCCGTATCTCATATCGTCTCTTTCGTCAATGGAAGATATATTGCCCTGTATTACGGCGGTGTTGACCGTCGCGCCTGTTTCACGCTGCGAATACAAAAGGACGGTTATAATGCCAAAGGTTAAATTTACAATAAAAATTCCTGCAGTAAGCACTGCGAATATTCGCTCTTTACCGTATATTTCTCCGTAAAAAAAGGAAAAAGCAAGCAGAGAATTTACAGACACGATGATAAAATCAACGAATAAAGCTCCAAACAGCGAGGCACTTTGTATAACCGGCAAAACGTATTGCTGGCTTACCGAAAGCCAAACAAACGGAACACCGAACCACGTCAACGTCTGCGCCCACTCAAAAATTATCCAAAGCGCGGGAAACAGGAATGCAAGCAGCAATTTATATCTGCCGAACAAAGTTTTGTGCTTGAGAGCTAAAAATATCACTCCGATAAAGGAAAATATCGAAGAAAAAAGCAGTGACATCAAAGTAAGCCCAAGCAACAGGACAAACGCGGACATCAGCGGTGTTATTCCCGCATATTCCATCGGATACATATGCAGTATAAACGAATACACCACTGCGTGAAAGGTAAAGAAAAAGCAAAAGGATATAGAATATCCCCGTCTTAACGTGCAGTTACCCTCTCGGTCGGCGTGAAGCAAAATAAACACAAGCGGCACTATCGACACCCAGCACAGCCAGCCGAGATATTTAGTGTAAAACGGCAGTGCCGTGGCAATTCCGCACAGTGCCGCGATCAGTTTATATACGCGGGGTTTCATTTAATCTTTTTCTCCGTATCAAACTCTTTTAAAAACCATATGTTTTCAAGCGGAACGGAAATTTCCTTACCGGAAAGATACGACAGCGGGCCGTCCACGTCGCAAAAACGGAGCCGATACGAATAAAGCGCCTGATATTTATAGCCTTTCGCTCTGTCGTCTTTGTTTATACCGTATTTACCGTCGCCGAGAAGCGGGTGTCCAATGTGCGACATGTGTGCTCGGATTTGATGCGTTCTTCCTGTAACGAGTTCTATTTCAAGCAGTGAAAGCCCGTGTTTTTCGGAGAGTTTTTTATATTTGGTTATTATTTTTTTCGCGCCTTTGAACGGCGTAGGTGAAACCGTAACGAGATTATCCTTTGAATTTTTGAGCAGGAACCCCTCAAGCGTATCCGCTTTTTTCTTAACAGACCCGTGAACGGCACACAGGTAAAATTTAGAAATAAGATTTTCTTTGATGATCCTGTTCATCTCGCGCAGAGCCTCTGCGTTTTTAGCCGCTATAACCATTCCGCCGGTATTTCTGTCAATACGGTTGCAAAGCGCGGGAGCAAACGAATTTTCTTCCTCTGGAGAATACTCTCCGTTTCGGCACAGATAGGCTTTTATATGCAGAAGAAGCGTGTTACGTTCCTCTCCGCTGTCGTCAGGGTGAACGAGCACTCCCGGGCGCTTATCGCAAACTATTATATTTTCGTCCTCATATACAACAGACAACTTAGGTACAGTCGTGTATATAGAATCACTTACCTCTTCTCTCTCGAAAAACTCGTCACGGATGAACAGCTGTACGATATCGCCTTCTTTGAGCATGGTATTCCCCTGCGCCCGCGCGCGGTTTACCTTGATCTTTTTGGTTCTCAGATATTTTTGCATAAGTGATACCGGCAGGCGGTAAAGAGATTTGGTGAGAAATTTATCAAGTCTCTGCCCTGCGTCGTTACGGCCTATCAAAAGCTCACGCATATAAACTCCTTTTATTAAAAATGCCGCAGACGGTCGAGTCCGACTGCGGCATTGTCTTTTTTATAAAATATATTATTTGGTACCGAACAGACGGTCGCCTGCATCACCGAGACCGGGCATAATATATGCGTTCTCGTTGAGCTTTTCATCAAGAGCGGCGATATATATATCTACGTCAGGATGATCTTCCTGTACCTTTTTAACTCCCTCGGGAGCTGCTACGAGACACATAAGACGAATGTTGCTACATCCCTTGTCTTTGAGCATCTGAAGCGCGTCAGACGCACTGCCGCCGGTAGCAAGCATAGGATCACAAACGATAACGATTCTGTTTTCTATATCAAACGGAAGCTTGCAGTAATATTCAACCGGCTGATGCGTGTCGTGATCGCGGTAAAGACCGATGTGTCCGACTTTAGCAACGGGAACGAGCTTCAAAAGTCCGTCCACCATACCAAGTCCCGCACGGAGAATCGGGATAATAGCAAGTTTTTTGCCGGAGATCATTTTAGCGGTCATTTTGCACATGGGAGTGTCTATCTCCACGTCCTCAAGAGGAAGGTCGCGGGTAAGCTCGTATCCCATAAACATTGCGATCTCGTCAAGAAGTTCTCTGAAATCTTTGGAGCCTGTCTTTTTGTTTCTCATAATAGACAGTTTGTGGGTAATCATCGGATGGTCAACTACGTGTAAAATACTCATTTTAACGTCCCCTTTTATTTCACATTTTTTATTCTTGCGCTGTGCTTGCTTATATTATATATCTATTTTTACCATTTTTCAAGTTCATTTTTACAAAATATGAAAAACTTTAGTAGTAATACATATTTACAGATTGAATTTTTCATTGTATAATATATATATGGCTAATTATTTTTTAAGTGAAAAAGAAAAACCGGGAGTTATTCCCACCGTCGGTGTTTTTACCCTCGGATGTAAAGTCAATCAGTATGAGAGCCGCGCGATAGAGGAAGAATTTTTGCGCCGCGGTTTTTCGGTCATGCCATGCGGACAAGCGTGTGACGTTTACGTTATAAATACTTGCTCGGTTACCGCCGAGGCTGACAGAAAAGCAAGACAGTTTATCCGCCGTGCACTTAAAATAAACCCCTGTGCCAAGATAATCGTCTGCGGCTGTTATTCACAAAGGGAGCCGGACGCTATTCTTGCCATATCCGGAGTTGACCGCGTTATCGGAAACGAAAACAAGCTGTCGTGCGTCGATATTGCAGAAGAGTTACTCTCTGCAGAAAACTCTTGTGGGCCTTATTCAAGCGTTACCGATATTCAATCGGCACCGTTTGAGCCAATGAAGGTCACGGGATTTGAACGTACCCGCGCTTATATCAAGATCGAGGACGGCTGCGAAAGCAAATGCGCCTACTGCGTTATCCCGAGTGTCCGCGGAAAAATAAGATCCAAAGGCATGGAAGATATTCTGAAAGAAGCGCGCGAGCTTGCCTCGGTCGGATTCCGTGAAATCGTTTTAACGGGAATCGAGATCGACTGTTGGGGAAAAGATCTCGGACAGCTTCGGCTTTGCGATCTGCTCGAAAAGTTTGACGTCATCGAAGGAATCGAGCGTATCCGCCTTGGCTCGCTTGATCCGTCATTTATGACACCGCAAAACGTAGAGAGACTTGCGGCGCTCAAATGCCTGGCACCGCACTTCCATATGTCTATTCAAAGCGGATGTGACAAAACCCTTGCGGCAATGCGCCGTAAATACAATACAAAAATGCTAAAGGATCGTATGGATAATATCCGTGCCACAATCCCGGACGTTACTTTCACGACAGACGTAATGACCGGCTTTCCCGGCGAGAGTGACGAGGATTTTGACCAAACGTGTGAATTTGTGCGTAACGCCGAATTTCTGCACGCGCATATTTTTACTTATTCCCGCCGTCCCGGTACGGTTGCGGATAAGATGACCGATCAAATCCCTGAAAACGTCAAAGCGGAACGCGCGTCACGCCTTGAAAAAATATGTATTGAGTCATCCATACAAACGAAAAAATCCTTTTTAGGTCGCGATCTGCCCGTGCTCGTTGAAAAATTCGAAAACGGAACGGCGGTCGGACACACGCCAAACTATATTGAAGTGTCTTTTGAAACAGAAGACGATCTTCGAGGCCAGACGGTAACCGTTAAGTTGACCGAGCTTGGCGATAACACAGTAAAAGCAAAACTCTAAATATATAAAATCATCTTGTAACAAGTCAATATTGCTGATAGGAGACATAAAATGGTTTACAGAATTTTTGTTGAACGCCGCCCCGGATACCGTTCTGAGGACGAGCGCACGCTCAGAGACCTTCGCGAAAATCTTGCGCTTGATGCGCCTTCTTCCCTTCGTATCATAAACAGATACGACATCGAGGGAGTTGACGCTGACGTAGTTGCTCGCGCAAAATACACGGTATTTGCTGAGCCGCAGACCGACATCGCTACCGAAACTCTTGATGCCGGTGAGGGTTCTGCCTTCGCGGTTGAATTTCTTCCCGGTCAGTATGACCAGCGAGCTGACTCTTGCGGTCAGTGTATCCAGCTTCTCACCTGCGGAGAAAGACCTACCGTTCGTACAGCGAAAATATATATTTTTGACACTAAGCTCACAGACGACGAGCTTGCTCGTGTAAAGGGATATATCATAAACCCCGTTGAGTGCCGCGAGGCTTCTTTCGATATGCCGGAGTCTCTCGCTCCCGATTACGATATTCCCACCACAGTCGCAACTCTTGACGGATTTATTTCGCTTGATGACGACGCGCTCGTTAATTTCATCAAAGAGTACTCTCTTGCAATGGATTTTGACGATATTAAATTCTGTCAGAGCTATTTCCGTGACACAGAGCACCGTGATCCCACTATTTCCGAGCTTCGTCTCATTGACTCCTACTGGTCTGACCACTGCCGTCATACCACTTTCCTCACCGAGATAACCGACGCTAAGATAAACAACGACTACATAGAGGAAACCTACAAGAGCTATCTTGATACACGTGCAGAGCTCTACGTCGGCAAAAACAAGAAGATCTCTCTTATGGATCTCGCTACCATTGCCGCAAAATATCTCAAGAAGACCGGCCGCCTCAATAACCTTGACGAAAGTGACGAGATCAACGCTTGTACCGTTAAAATAAAGGCTAAGATCAACGGAAAAGAAGAAGATTGGCTCCTTCTTTTCAAAAACGAAACTCACAACCATCCTACCGAAATTGAGCCTTTCGGAGGAGCGGCTACCTGCCTCGGCGGAGCTATCCGCGATCCCCTTTCGGGACGCGCTTACGTTTATCAGGCTATGCGAGTTACCGGCGCGGCTGATCCGCGTACCTCTCTCGCTGACACCCTCCCCGGCAAGCTTCCGCAGTCCAAGATCACTCTCGGCGCGGCGTCTGGTTACAGCTCTTACGGTAACCAGATTGGTCTTGCTACCGGCGGTGTATTTGAGC
>CAZGHD010000067.1:0-10804 GCA_964525525.1 uncultured Lachnospiraceae bacterium
CCGACACTTGAGAAATTCCACGTATTCTCCGAGCTTATAAAATAAAAATAAGAACTAAAAAAACAGCACCCTATGGTGCTGTTTTTTAGTTCTGCGGCAATTACCATTCTTTATAGGGTTCTCCTTCGGACTGTGCGGCGAAGATGTCTGCAAATACGTTATTCAGTATTTTGGGGACTTGATGAATATACGTTTGATCCATATAATTTACTATATAGTAGGTATCTCCAACGAGTTCTATATTCACGAGATAACGCATAAACAAAAGATCGCGGCTCGCTCTGTTTACGGAGATATAATCGATTGAGTCAAGCCAAGTTCCGTTCGGTACTACCGTTCCCTCGACGGTGTTCATAACGTGGTCGATAGCGGCTGACTGCTCGCTTGTCAGAATTTGAGTTTTATATTCTCCGATAAAATCCTCGGGATCCAAAGAATAGTACTCGTAGCAGTATAACTCAAACTCGTTTTCTACGTTTTCTATGCGGTTACAGATCTCGTCATACCTGTCCTCGCGGCAATATACGGTAAAATCGTCAAATAAACCGTGTTCATAATCGTTACCGTATAAACCGGGAAAAGAGGTAAGCATTGAACTGAAGGAAAGAAAAACTCCATCGTTTGAAGTATAAAAACGCGGTCCGTTCAGGTGGGCAACAAGAACCGGAACGTCAGATCCGGTTACTCTGACCGTGTTTTCTACGTCAGAAAGAGATAAATCCTCACACTCCGGTAGACGGAGATATTTTTTGCCGCCGAGGTCTATTACCGAACCGTCGTCTGAAACGATACCGTGAGTGTCACGCATTCTGTCTAACATTTTACAGCCCGAGAGTGAGGAGATAACGGTTATCGCAAGGAGGATAAGTGCCGTAAGACGTATAATTTTTTTCATTTTCCTTTTCCTCCTTATTCAAGATTAAGCCGTTTTTTGATTATTACGTGGGAAATAGCAAAGAATACTGCGGCAAGCACAAGGGAAAGCAGGGCACTTCCGATGAAATAAAGATGTATTCCAAGTACGGCGTTCTCACCAAACCAGTTCAAAATATTGTTTATCTGATCCTGGAATATTACAGATATAATCGACATAATCGTGCCGAATATCTGCCCGAGCAGGGAATATCCGAAATATACGCCTACCGCGAGCAGAATACGGTTTTTGTTTGCGAGCTGACCGATAGATATACACGCGAGTATCAGCAGCGCACTTGAAAGCGAGGAGGCGAAAAGAGTTATAATAAGTTCTATGAGATAAAGGGGCAGATGCATTCCCATGTTATCAGGAAGAAAATCAACCAGGTAAACTACCGCGCGCACTACTTCGGTAAGCATATCGCCTGCCATAAATATGCACGCACCGACGGCTATAATGATAAAATTAAAGGTCTGTACTATTGCCGCGCAGATAGACTTGACTGCGATATGCTGAAAAGCGGTTACGGGAAGAGTAAAGGTAAGGTATCCTTCTCCCGAGAACAGGTTTTTGTAAAACCGCGAAACAATCGTGACTGTTATGAGTACCGCACTTGCGATAGCACCAATCACAAAAAACAAGACCGAGGAACCAATGACTATGTAATACGGAATGGAGTCCTGCTCGAAAAACTGAATGATCCTTCCGATGACCGCGATGCCGAGAAGCGCGAGCTCTATCGGAATGAGCATTCTGACGTACGATTTGAGTTCGTGTTTAAAAAGCTTCTTTACCATCTGAACACCTCCCTGAAGTATTCGTCGACACTCTTGCAGTGTTCGTTTCTTATGTTGTCAACCGATTCGTGGAGAAGTATGTTTCCGTTTTGAATGAATACTGCTTCGTCAAGGATCTGTTCTATGTCGGAGATAAGGTGTGTTGAGATCAGGACGGACGCATCGGGATTATAGTTGTTTATTATGGTTGAAATAACGTAGTCGCGTGTTGCCGGGTCAACTCCCGCTATCGGTTCGTCAAGCACGTACAACTTTGCGTTGCGGCTCATTCAAGAATAAGACATACCTTTTCCTTGTTGCCCTTTGAAAGATGCTTGAGCTTGTTTTTCGGCGTAATACCGAGCCGCTTGAGCAGCTCGTATGCCATATCTTTGCGGAAATCCGCATAAAAATCACTGAAATAATTGACTATCTGATCTACCGACATCCAAGTGTTCAGATAAATATTATCCGGCAGGTAAGAAACGGTCTTTTTGCTTTCAACGCCCGGAGGGTTACCGTTGATCTTAACTGAACCCGAGCTCGGAGTTAAAAGACCGTTGATTATTTTGATAAGCGTGGTTTTGCCGGAGCCGTTAGGACCGAGCAGACCGACTATTTTTCCGCTTTCAATAGTTAGGTTTATGCTGTTTAATGCAGAGAAGCTACCGTATTTTTTTGATACGTTTTCACAGCGTAAAAGCTCACTCATATATTCCACTCCTTTACATATTGTTTTGTTTCTTCCGGCGTCATACCGAGGGCGGTCATTGCCGAAAAATACGCTTCGGTTTTCTTTTGAACCAGTTTGGTGATTACTGATTTTGCGGCGGCGGTATCTGCGGTAGCAAACCATCCCGAGCCGCGAATAGAGAAGAGTATTCTTTCCGATTCAAGTGTTTCGTAGGCGTGCTGGACGGTGTTAGGGGTGACGCCTGCGGCGATTGCGGCATCTCTTACCGAGGGGATCTTTTCGCCGGGACGGATTCGTCCAAGAGAAATTTCGAGACATATATGCTCGCATATCTGCGGACACAGCGGCAGCTTTTTATCGAGATTCCATTCCATTTGAACCCTCCTTCTGTATTACTTCACTGATACAATAATACAGTATGAATGTCAATTTGTCAAGTATTATTTTGATAGAGTGATTTATTTTGTTGGAATGAACAGATTAGATAACTTGTTTTTGTATTGTTTTCACAATGATATAGTAATTTTGCTGTGATATACTTCTTTTGAGGTGGAAGTTATATAACGCAATTTGGCTTCGGAGAAAAAAATTATTGCAATTTGACAGTTGAAATAAAGTCGTTTTGGGTATATAATATAGAAGATAAAAAATGAAGTGGGGAGTGTATTTGATGCAAGAAAAAAAGACAAACGAAAACACAAAAGAAAAAAACGAAAAACAGACGATGACGGACGAAAAACAGGGTACTGCACCCGCTGCCGAAAAACCGAGGTTTCCAAGATCTCCTAAGGAATTTAAAGAACTTGTCGGCGGCCTTTTCTACCGTCTTTTTTACGTTATCCTCCTGGTGTGGGAAACAAAACCGATAATACTGATCTCAATGATCTTTATGTCGATATTCAACGGCGTTATGCCTATTCTTTCCGCCTTTATATCGGCTGAGCTTATTAATGCTCTCGTCGGCGGTATAACCGGGGAGACGGCTGATTTCTCGGCGGTCATCGGTTTGCTTGTTCTCCAGTTTGGATACATAATATTCAGCAGTCTTATCAAGAATCTTAACAGCGCGATCAACAGAATCTCGAATGAGTTGGTTGCTAATCATATAAAGACCAAGATCATAAACAAAGCCAAAACTCTCGATCTCCGCAACTTTGATATGCCGGAGTTCTACTCAATGCTGGAAAACGCTAACAAAGAAGCCGGACACCGTCCGCTTCAGAGCGTAAGCGCTACTTTCAGTATGTTCAGTACTATTATCAGCATCGTAAGCTTTATAGTTATCATCTCCGCTATCAGCCCGTGGGCTCCGCTGGCGATCATACTTATTTCGGTTCCCAGTGCGGCTATAAACTTCATCTACAAGAGAAAAAATGCCGCTTATATGCGTAAAAGCTCCAAGATGCGCCGTCAGATGGAGTACTACTCCGGCCTTGTCGTAAACAAGGACGTCGTTAAAGAGATCAGAATTTTCGGTCTTGCTGACTTCTTTATCGGTAAGTTTACCGAAGTGTTCAAAAACTATTTTAAGGGCGTAAAGAAGCTTATTATTCACGAGAGCATATGGCACGTTCTTCTTACTATGCTTTCCTCTATCGTAAACTGCGCTCTGTTCCTGTTTATCGCTTACAAGACCTTCTCGGGCGAGCTTGAGGTCGGTGATTACACTCTCTACACCGGCGCACTTGACTCCATCTCCAAGGGCGTATCCTCATTTATTACTACCACCGCTACCATATACGAAGGCTCTTTGTTTATAGAAAACCTTATCTCCTTTATGCGAGAGAAGACCACTATCGTTCCTTCGCTTCCCGATCCTGTAAATCCGGATCGCGGAAGAAGTCATACGATAGAGTTCAGAAACGTGTTCTTCAAATATCCGGGCGCAAAGCGTTACGTTATCAAGGATATGAGCTTTACTCTCCGCCCGGGAGAGACCTGCGTGCTCGTAGGACTTAACGGTGCGGGCAAGACTACGCTTATAAAACTTCTTACACGTCTGTACGACCCGACCGAGGGCGAGATTTTGCTTGACGGACGTAATATCAAGGAATACGACGTTGCCGAGCTTTATAATATATTCGGTATAATATTCCAGGATTTCGGAAAATATGCGTTCAAGGTAAATGAGAATATCGCATTTGGCGAGCTTTCAAAAGGTATCGTTGAAGAAGATATAATAAAAGCAGCTAAACGAAGTGACGCTACCGCGTTTATTTCAAAGCTTTCCGACGGATACGAAACGCCACTTATGCGTATGTTTGAAGAAAACGCGACCGATCTTTCCGGCGGTCAGTGGCAGAAGCTTGCTATCGCGCGTGCTTTCTACGGTGACTCTGACGTAGTAATTCTTGACGAGCCTACCGCCGCGCTCGACCCGATGGCAGAGCAGGAGATATTCAATCAGTTTGACAGTCTCAGCAAAAACAAGACTACTCTTTACGTTTCACACCGCCTTTCCAGTGCTACGAGAGCGTCAAAGATTCTCGTAGTGGAGGACGGTATGTTAGTTGAGGAAGGTACTCACACCGAGCTGATGGCTCTTGGCGGAAAGTATTACACCCTTTTCTCAACACAGGCCAACAGATATATAGAAAGTACCGAAACACCTGCATAAAAGGAGAAAAATTATGTATTACAGTGAATTTAAAGGTCATAAATTATCCGCGCTCGGTATGGGTTGTATGCGCCTTCCGGTAATTGACGGGGATTTCAGCCGTATTGACGAGGCGGCAGTGGAAGAAATGGTTGCATACGCGTTTGATCACGGTATCAACTATTTTGACGTAGCGTGGGGTTATCACGGTAAAAACTGCGAGCCGGTGATGGGCAAGATCCTATCAAAATATCCGCGTGACAGCTACTATCTTGCGAGCAAGTTCCCGGGATACGACCTTGCCAATATAAATAAGGTCGAGGAGATATTTGAGCAGCAGCTCAAAAAATGCGGCGTTGAATATTTTGATTTCTATATGTTCCACAACGTATGCGAGCTTAATATCGACGAGTATCTCGACCCGCAGTACAGAATATACGATTATCTTATCGAGCAGAAAAAGAACGGCCGCATCAAGCATCTCGGATGCTCGGTGCACGGTAATCTCGACACTATGCGCCGTTTCTTTGACGCGTACGGCGCGGATATGGAATTCTGCCAGCTTCAGCTCAACTGGCTTGACTGGTCGTTCCAGAGCGCAAAAGAGAAGGTCAGAATGCTTCGCGAAATGGGAATTCCGATATGGGTAATGGAGCCCGTGCGCGGCGGCAGTCTCGCAAAGCTGCCGGAGCAGTACGAGAGCATACTCAAAGAAGCTGCTCCCGACCGTTCAATGCCTGAGTGGGCGTTTAAATTTTTACAGAGCCTCGGTGACGACGTAAAGGTCACTCTTTCCGGTATGTCAAACTTTGAACAGATGCGTCAGAACGTTAAAACTTACGAAGAAAAGAAGCCTCTCCCCGGAGACGAGATGAACACTCTGCTAAACGTAGCGCTCAGTATGACCAAGGTAAATACCGTTCCTTGTACGGCTTGCCGCTACTGCGTGGATCACTGCCCGCAGGGACTTGATATTCCGTGGCTGCTTGAGCTTTATAACGAGCATAATTTCTCGGGCGGCGGATTCCTTGCTCCAATGGCGATAGATGCCCTTGACGACGATAAAAAACCCACTGCGTGCCTTTCTTGCCGCTCTTGCGAGGCGGTTTGTCCGCAGACTATCAAAATATCCGAAATTCTCTCAGGTTTCGCACCCGAAATGAAGTAATTAAAAAATAAAAAAGAAGGACTTTTTAAAGTCCTTCTTTTCTTATGCTTACTTAATAAGCTTGTTATACAGCTTGAGATTTTTATTCATACTATTAGCTCTTGCGGTATAATTTGCCGCGTAAGATGTTTCATTTTCTATAACGTCAAAACGGAAATCGTACGGGAAGGAGGAACCTATGGAGAACAGGTAGATCCATGCCGCGTCAACCTTGAAGCCGTCAACGATAATATCAACCATTTTTCTTGACTGAGGATCACTCATATATTTACCCTTGAGTGCCATATCAAGATAAGCGGGTTCGGTATAACGGTAAGAATAAGATGCCATCGCTTCAAGAACAGCACCGGTAACGTCGGGATTTTGGTTGGTTGCCGGAATGCATACGGTAGAGTACTGGTCGTGAGAGTAAGAATAATATTCTTTCTGTGCTTCATCATACTTCGGGAAAGGAAGTATACCGTAATCGCTCTGCATATTACGTAAGGATTCTTCTTCGATTACGTAGAATTTGTTTACCATAAAGAGGAGTGAGTTGTCGGTAAACTTGGTGGCAAGTTTGTCGAGCTGCTCATCTGTGGTACTTTCTGGAACGTACGCACCGTTGTTTTCGTAGATAAGCTGGAGCATATTTTCTATTGATTTGTAAAGCTTATCAGTGTTGACGTTAAGCTCAAACCAACCGTCAGAATTCTTGGACAGAATATCAACGTCAAAGGAGCTCCACATTGTATCAATGGAGATGCCGCGGGCAAAACCGAGACCGTAGAGGTCTTCTTTGTCTCTTTCGGAGTTACCGTTGAGGTCCTTGTAGATACCGCTTGAAAGCTCGTAGAACTTATCGTAAGTCCACTTGCCGTCTTCAACTATGCTATAAAGATCGGAGAGCTCGGGAGAGCTTTCGCTGTAATCCTCTGCGAGCGATTTGTTATAGAAGGTAGCGAAAAGGAAACGGTTAAGGGTAAGAAGCATGGAACCTGTGGTGAGATAGAGTTTGTCCTTCATCTCTGCTTCGGCATTAAACTTCTGCGACCACCAGGGCTTGTCGAGATTGAGGTACTCAACTTCATAGAGGTCGTGGAAATATCCGTTGGAAATATCTTCGGAGATGTGAGCAGTATAAACTATTGCCTGATATGTATCTTCATCAGCCGTCATCATTTTGGTGAAGGCTGTTTTGAGGTCTTTCATACTGAGTTTGGTGTTCTCGATCTCAACACCGAGTCTCTCTTCAACAAAGATCTCTCTGTTGTAAATAGAGTCGTTTATAACGTCGCTTGAAAGTTCTTCAACGGTGATCTCGTCTACCCATAGAGCGTTGTCCATAGAGAGTATGTTGACAGTAGCACCGCCGAAATCGAGTTCTTCGGGAAGATCGTCCTGTTCGTATTCGATTGCGGGGGTGGTTACCGTAGGCGAGGTGGTAGTAGATGGTTTCGTGTCTTTTGCACTTCCACTTCCGCTTCCTGCACAAGCAGCAAAGGAGGCGAGCATAGACAAAACAATTAAAATGCTTATAACTTTTTTCATAACGGGAACTCCTTTTATGATATTAGTTATTTATTATTATAAAGCATAATTCCTTTTTTGTCAATTACTTACGATCTTTTTGGGGCACTTATTCCTTTATTCTGTCCTCGCCAACGCCGATTCGGGTGAAATATATTTTTCCGTTTTCGCGGTCAACGGTAACTATGTCAAGTGCAGTTTCGTTTGACGTACCGAGAACGCGGGTTTCTTCCGTATCGTCGTACGGAAAATTACCGGCAGATGTGATAACCGCAATCGGGAAGGGAAGATCGTTTTCAATTATCGCATCTATATGTGCGTGACCGCAAAACCAACCTATAATATTGCCGCAAGCGGACGAAAAGTCTACCGAAATCTGTGCGTCTGCCCACTCGTCTTCTCCGCGAAGTTCATTATGAGTGTATGTTCCGGAAAAGACGCTTCTTTGGTTATAAGCCTGTGCGATACCGCGAATGAGTTCAAAGCATCTCGTTGCACTGTAGTCGGTCGGGAGCTTTGCTGTGGGCGGAACGTGGCTGGATATGATTATGCTCCAGTCTTTGTCAACATCGAGAGCACTCGCGAAAAATTCAAGCTGTTTTTGGCTGTATCCGCTTTTCATGGTAGACCATACGACAGAGCCGTCTTCGTTTTCGATATACTCACCGTCGTGGGAATTAAGGCAGATAAAGCGTGTCTTCTGCGGGATATTGTCAAGATAAAAATACTTTCCGCTGTCTCCCCAAACGCGGTTGAAATCCACGCTTTGAGGACGGTACAGGTACTGCCAAAGGGTGTTGGGGTGAAGATTTGAGGTATAATACGAGGTCACGCCGTCAACTGTTTTTGATCCCCACGCACCGTCGTGGTTTCCGGCGGTCATAAGTATACGCTCTCCGCCAACAGGGGAGAGAATATCCCACGCGCGCTCGTAGCAGGAAATAACTGAGGACTCATCACCAAGAGAGGTGTTGGTCAGAAGGTCTCCGCAGTTTAACATAAGCGGAATATTACATCTTTTCATAAGTGATGCTGCAAGGGTTCCGATATTTCGCGCGTAGTTGTCGTCCGCATCGTGAATGTGCATATCCGAGCACCACGCAAATGATACTGCGTTCGGTCCCGCGCTTGCCTGTGCGTCTCTTACTGCGTTTACGGCGCGCTCTACCGCATCGGTAAAATAGGATGGAACACTTGCAGAGCTGTCTCCCTCAAGTACGGATATTCTGCTCTTGGCTTTGCTTATTTCGGTGGAGTTTTCCGCTACTGCTGCGGTAAGATCGGCAATCTGACCGCTTCCGTCGGCACTCCATTTGATTCCCGTATCGTACCAACCTTCTTCGGATACAGATTCGTATGACAGAGTTATCGAAACGTCTGACAAAATATCAGCGGTTATTGCTTCGGTGCTCTCTGTGAAAATATCATCAGACGCGCAAAGACAAATTCTGACGTATGCCGCGGATAATAGTGTTTCGTCCAATGCTCCGTATTTCTCGCCGGCTCTGAAGGTGGCGGTACCGTCAGCATAAGTTACCGTAACGTGCATGGCTGCCTCTATTGAACCGAGGACTGCAGCGCCGATATTGTTCTTTTGAGCATCGTAATAATGTATTTTTTGAAAACCGCTGTTTTCATACGGATTATTTGAAGCGTTGGCGGGGTTTACGATGCTTATCGTATCAGTACCGTCGGGCGAAAATGAAACGGGGATGAAATCGGTGACGAAAAATCCATTTATCGCAGTTATATTACCTGATGAGGAGAGTCGTGCGTTCAAGGTAGCGGCAGACGGATCGAAGCGGTTGGGTGAAGGTGCTTCAATAAGTCCGCTGACGTAGATGGTATTGCTTTCATTGAGTACGTATTTTTTCGACGTGTCGGTCATTTCCTCGATCGAGGAAACTATCTCGGGCATAATATTTGACATCTGATTTTTTACGTAATCGGTTACCGCGCGCTGACTCATTACCGCAGTTGCGCTGTCGCCCGATTCCTGCGAGATCTCTACTGCTATGCCTTCGCCGTTTTCGCCGTCTTTACCGTCGGATACCGAAACGGAACGCGTTCCGTTTCCGTCGGTAACGCTGATAGTCGCTGTGCCGTTGGATTTTGACACGCTTACCTTGGGAACGGTTATATCCGCAGTTTTGGTTCCCGAAACGTCGGTGATTGACAGGCGGTAACCGTTGTCGATGTTTTCTACTGAAATTTCAGGAGAAAGGCCGCCGAGTTGACCGCTTTCTATAAGATCCTGCGTTTCTTGTATCAACTCGTCAAGCGCGGTAAAGCTGCTTGACGCTTCTACTTCTTCGTCCGAATAAACGGTGTCGCACACCGATATTTCAAAACGGGGAGTAGTTATTTTTTCCTGATTTGCGGAATAGATTGCAAGCTCACATTTCAGTGTGCCGGGAATCTCGGTCACGCCTGACGGAATTTTGTAGCAAACCTCGTTTCCGCTTGCAGTACAGTTGTCAAAAACTACCGTTCCGTCCGGCTTTTTCGCGCGGAACACTATAGTTGCCGTTTCGGTGGGCTGGTACGCCTTGCTACCGTCAAAAAGAATCATTCTGAGCTCGCGCGCGCTGTCGCCTTTTTTCAGCGATATTCTGTTCTGTACACCGTAGTTCTGAATGTCAAGCTTGATTTTATAAGTTGAATAGTTCAAAGATATATCTCCTTTTTGCTTTTTCTCTCTCGCGGTCAGTTATACTATATAATCGCGTCTCAAACAGTGTCAGAACGTCTCATTTTGGATAGAAAAAAGCAGGAAGCAAAAATGCTTCCTGCCAAAGTAAGAATCTTAAAAAATTATTTTACAAACGTGTTGTAGATAGCGGTAAGAGTGTTTTCAAAGTCAGACTCGTTTACTCCGAGAATAACGTTAAACTCACTTGAACCCTGATCTATCATTCTGATGTTTATTCCGGCTTTAGCAACAGAGTTGAATATCTTAGCCGCAGTACCGGGGTTTTTAACCATAGCGCGTCCAACGACTGCCACGAGCGCGAGACCGTCCTCGATAGAGATGGAGTCGGGCTCAACTGCCGCGCAGATCTGATTGATTATTCTCTCGCGGTACTTTTCAATATCTGCGGTGTTGAGAACGACACACATGGTGTCGATACCGGAGGGAAGATGC
>CAZGHD010000068.1:0-10767 GCA_964525525.1 uncultured Lachnospiraceae bacterium
GGTTGGACACAAACTATATTGGCAGAAAAGCTGGGAATTGCCCCTCAATCCATTTCGAAATGGGAATGCGGCATAGGCTATCCTGACGTTACTTTATTTCCTCTGATCGCCGAGCTTTTCGAGGTTGACATTGGTGTTCTTTTCGGACAAAGCAAAGAGAAGAATGAGAGTATGAATCACGACAATGAAAAAAAGTTTGTTTTTGACCCGCTTCATCGTGTTGAATTCTTTGTGGGTAACGAATGTGATATTAGAGTTACCGAAAAAGAAGATGAAAAAGCGTATCTTGAGATAAAAGGTGATGCTTCCTTTATTGAATTTTTAGGACTTGAAAATAATAACGGCATCCTGCGTGTCAATGTAAAAAATCCAACAGGAAGTGATACGACATGGATTCCATACGATAGGGGTAATTATAATAAACGCAATATTATAACGCTCCACACCGGAAAAGAGCACTGCCAAATCTATGTTATCAATTACCTCGATCTCAATTGCTATGCAAGTGAAATAGATAATAATATCAGCCAGTGGATATTTATGAAAGAACGATTGTAATTTAATTTCGTGTTACATAGGATTCGTTTATAAGCAGCCGCAACACATCGCAACTAAACCGGCATTTGAAACATCTGCATATTTATGATATAATAGAAGAAATATCAGTATAATCAACAAACGGAGATTTTTATGAAAGGTCATAACAAATGGAGTTACGCGCCGTACCGTCCCTTTTTGTGGGAGGTCGGGGATATTTATATCTGCAGAGTAGCACCCGATAAAAACGCTATCCACCTTGAGTGGCTTTCGGAAAAACACCAAAAATACGAAGTATACTGCCGCGCTTTCGGAGATGGTGAATTTTCTCTTTGCGGTACCGCTCGAGAGGCTTGTGACGGGGTCAACTACTGCGAATTTGATATAGTCGGTCTGGAAGAAGGCAAGGACTACGAATTTTTCGTTCAGTCAGGTCAAAAAATAAGCCGTGTAAGGCTCGCAAAATGCTCAGAGGCAATAGGAACGGTCGTAAACTATCTTCACCCCGAAGATCAGTGCTATGCATTTTCCGGTCACGCGCTCTGCTCACCGTCTATCGTACTGCATCCGGACGGATACCTGCTCGCGTCCATGGACGTTTATTCAAAAGAACATCCCCAAAACCTCACGCTGATCTTTCGTTCTGATGATGACGGTAAGAGCTGGCATTATGTCAGCGAGCTGATGCCGTGCTTCTGGGGAAAGCTGTTCATCCACAAAAATGAGCTGTATATGCTGTCTGTCTCCACGGAATACGGTGATCTTCTGATAGGAAAATCTCTTGACGGTGGAAAAACATTCTCCGCGCCCGTCTCGCTTCTGCGAGGCTCTAACGGTAAAATGGGGTACGCAGGCGTGCACAGAACACCTCAAGATATGTTTTATTATCAAGGAAGACTTTACGGAACTCTGGAATGGGGAAGCTGGCTTGATAAGGGTTACTTCCACGGTGCTATGGTAATGTCCTGCGATGAAAACGCGGATCTGCTTGATCCCGAAAGCTGGCACTTTACACCGCCCGTCGTTCACGATATGAATTGGAAAGATGCCGCCCCTGACGGAGCAAAGGGTGTCATTGAAGGTACGCTTGCCGTTACGCCTGACGGAAAGCTCTACAACTACATGAGGTATCAAACAAATGAAAAGAAGATCCTTGCGTTCCGTGTGTGCGAAAACGATCCCGACGCTCCCCTTGTGTATTCTCACGCTGTTTTGTTCCCGGGTAATCGCTCCAAGTTTATAATAAAACGCGATGAAAAAAGCGGGCTATATCTCTCAATCGTCAGCCGACGTATTGACGAGCCCAAAACCAACCGTAATCTGCTATCGCTGTTATCATCTGTGGACCTTGAAAATTGGAACGTCGTCTGCGATCTTATCGACCGCCGTTATGATGATCCCAACATGGTGGGATTTCAGTACGTCGCTTTTGAGATCACAGGTGAAGACATCATCTATCTTTCCCGAACCTCAATTAACGGAGCAAGAAATTACCACGATGCCAACTATTCCACTTTCCATAGACTCAAAAATTTCAGATCGCTTTTATAGCCAAAAGCACGCACAAGCGTGCTTTTTTCACATTCGGTTCAAAGGATACGATATATTTTATTACATTAGTATTGAAATCACGCCCTGCTTATGCTATAATAAATCAAAGGAGGCGATTTTCGTGAAAAAGAACAGTCTACGCGAGATTGACGGTATTAAACTACGCTGGCAATATTTCACCTTTCCTATATTAATTCTGACCTTTTGCATGGTAGTCGTGCCATACTGCGAACTGGTATTTTCAATTTCCATGGGAAAGTTTGATTTTTCCGAATTTATTTCGGCTGTATGGGTTTCTGTTTGTGTATCATTTATTTTGTCAGTCCCGCTTATAGTCCTGTCTATCTTTAACCGCCGTTTTTTCGGAAAGATCATCTGTGTGATAAACGAATCTGGCATACATCACAGCAGCGGTTTTATTAAATGGAGCGACGTTGTTAAAATAGAATACGAGATAGATTTCCCTAATAGGCAGCACCACTACCGTTTCTGCCACGCAGTTATTTATACCAAAGAAGAAACCGTTACTTTAGTTCATGCGCCGTTATCTTTGCTCTCGGCAGCAAAAAAGTATAAACCGAATATTGAAGCCAAGGTATCAAAAAACAGTAAATGGATGCTCGTGTTTTTCGCGGCAGCAATTATCCTTCTCGTCCCGATTATCACTTGTCTTAGATAAAACAAGTCTGCCGGAAACCTTGTAGAACGGTGGCGGAATGTCTGTGGGCATTCAACTGTCGCCGTTGCGAATGGTATAAATCGAATATTACGGCGGGAGATGAACCCCCGCCCTACAACAAAGGAGTACGAACGATTTGTTCGTACTCCTTTTCATACGCTTTGCCCCGAAAATATATACCGGAAGATAATAAGCCTTCCCCAGTGGGGGGAATGGAACAATGTAACGCGTTGTTCTAAGAATACCGCAAAGCGGTATTCCGTTCTCACCTTCAGGAGAAGGCTTTAGTTTGTTTGCACAAATGCGAGAGTAATATGCTTCGCATTCGAGTCTGTTATTATATTTACGCCTTCACAACCAGAAGTTTTTCGGTAGGATAGGTCTTAACGGTAGTGATCTTATCGGTGGAGAGTTCGATCTTTTCATCGCCCTTGACAAGCATATATTTACCGCCGGCGGGAGAAACGATGTTAAGCTCACAGCCTTTTTCGCTGACGATCTCGGCGGAGATCACGCCGTCTTTAAGCTCTGCGGAAACGAGGAAGGCACCGTAAGCGCGGAGGTTCTTATAGGAAGCGTTATTATTAAGATTCCAGCAGGGGAACAGGCGGATGATATGCTCGTAGCTCTGAAGAAGCATCTCGTTGATAGCCGCGGGGATAGAGCTGGACTGCTCCATACCGCCCTGGGTGTAGTCTACCATACCGTTGGAAAGGAGTCTCTCTTTGAGGACTTCTTTGTACTTATTTATTATCATATCGGGATCCTGACCGAAACGTGCGGCAGCAGTGTAAGTGTCGCTGAAGCAGTTAGGGTCGTCGTAAAGCTTCTCGTGGATCTTCTCAAACGAACGCTTTGCGATCTCGTACATTTCGGGATTCTTGTACGGACTAAAGTCGCTTAGTCCAAGGCAGGCAAACCAAAGAACTGCCCAGCCGGGGCCGCCGCCGTCGTGTCCTGCAAGATATTTAAGTCCGTCTTCTTCTTTATAAGCGTAGTCACGGTGAGCGAGAATATGCTCCCACT
Organism: uncultured Lachnospiraceae bacterium; assembly: GCA_964525525.1. Taxonomy (GTDB): domain Bacteria; phylum Bacillota; class Clostridia; order Oscillospirales; family CAG-272; genus RGIG2161. The sequence goes on from CAZGHD010000068.1 coordinate 3,794, forward strand.
TCTCGCGGCGTTCTTCGTCGATTCCGAGTTCCTTTGACATATCAAGAACGGTCTGCAAAGCTATACGCAGAGACGCAACCGAAGTCATACAGTTAAGGTGATCCTGTCCGCCCGGCATATAATCCTCGCCGCACCAGTATGCGACCTCGGTATCCGCGTCGTTTACAGAAACGTACTTGCCGTCTCTGAAAATGAGATAATCTTCCCAGAAGTTGACCTGCTCAATAAGGTAAGGATAAGCAACCTCGCGCGCATAGTCAAGATCGCGGGTAGCAAACCATCTCATAGCGATAACGGTACCTGCAAACGCGCCGTCGTGCTTCTGACCGCAGAACAGAGTTCTATGCTCGGTCGCGTCGCACATCTCGGTCTCCATGCCAAGAGGTCCCACGCAAACCGGAACGAACGCGCCGCGGCAGCCAAGATATTCTCTGGCGTACTTTTTAGCGCGGGGGAGATAATCAAGCAGCGGCTGAGCGTAGCAATCAAGAAGCTCGTTGTGGTTTGCCGCGATAAGCGGAATGAACGGAAGCTGATAGTTATAGTCAAGATGATAGTCGGAGCCCCACCACATCTCGTCGCTCGTTGCGTAGTTGCCCCAGATACCGGGAGCAAACTTCTTGTTTCTTGAGCAGCAAGCCATCATGTAGATACCTGTGTACCACATATTCTCCATCTGCTCGTCGTAAAGAGTAACGGAGCACTTGTCCCAGAAGTTTTTCCACCATCTTGCGTGAGTTTTGAGCATCTCGTCAAACTCTACGTCGTCGATGATAAGAAGTCTTTCCATAGCGGTATTTCTGTAAGACGCCATATCGTGGTTGGTAGCGATAGTGATAGCGTAGCGGATTCTCTCACGTCCGTTTTCTCTGACGTGGCTTACCTTGCGGAAAGCGGCGAACGCACTGGAGGTAAAGTAGGTGTTCTCACCGTCAAAAGTACGGGAGATACACTGGGTATCGCCTACCTTGTAATTCTCGTTTTTGCAGTATTCCTGCTCGCCCATGTTGACAAGAACCATAGAGGTGGAAAGGCCGGGGAAGGTTCTGTCCTCCTCGATAAGAATGGTGTTGTCAATCGCGTGAACGATGACGGTAAGGGTAGCGTCAAATCCCTCTGCGGTATATCTACCGATGAGCTTACCATCGTCCATATTCTCCTCAACATGATAAGGCGAGTACGCAAAGTAAGGCATACGGATGTCAACTATACCGATGGGAGACGGGCCGTTCGGAACGCCGAGACGCTGGTCAGCGTGCCAGAAGTCAGCCTTTGATATATAGAGCTTTACTCTGTCCGGTCTGCCGCCCCAGGTTACCGAAAGGTCACCGTTACCGAGAACGGCGCCGTCCGGAAGACGGCCGGTAGGGATAAGCTTTGATTTTTCATTAATTATATGCTTGTGGACCATAACAATTCCTCCAAAAAACACGGGGCGAGGCTAAAGCACTCGCTTAGCTTTTTTATCAAATTAATTATACAGTAAAACAACAGATTGTCAAGACCTTTCGGGTAAATATCGTGCTATTTTTGTATACATATTTACAAAAATAGCGCGGCGGTAAAACTCGGATATTGAAAAACACTTCGGGTTTTGATATAATATCATTATAACGAATAACGAGGAAATAAAAAATGAATTCTGCCATTGAAATATCCGAATTTCTCATAGAAAACCGCGAAAAAATAATCAAGATCACCTTTTCTTCTCCCGCCAAAAAGGACGCGGAGTACTCAAAGATAACCATTCGCCCGATAACTATAAAAGAGCGTCCCGTGTGGCAGGCGGAAAGGTTCCGTGAGAACAAGGTTTTTCACCTGAACGTAACCGATTCTGACGGAGCAAAGTGGCTCTCCGACACAGCCGAGGGCTACGCGCAAATATCGGTGTTTTTGCCCGGAGAGACTGTCACCTATTCCGCGGCAAAAACGGGATACCGCAAAAAATCAGCGAAAAACAATTTCTCCGCCCCCGCCGGAAAGCAGGAGAACAACCGCAAAAAGGAATATATACTCAAAGAGGGAGATAACATTCCCGCTTTAGTCGACCTCGGAGTTTTCACGCAGGACTTTAAGATAGTAAACAGCAAATACGATAAATACAAGCAGATAAACCGCTTTGTTGAGCTTATAGACGACGCGTACTCAGAATACGGCGAAAAGGAGATAACCATTCTGGATTTCGGATGCGGAAAGTCTTATCTTACCTTTATAGTTTATTACTATTTCGTCGTGGTAAAGGGAATAAAGGCGAAAATTATCGGTTACGACCTCAAGGCAGACGTAGTTGAGCACTGCAACGGCATCGCGAAAAAATACGGCTACGACGACCTTGAATTCGTGGTAAGCGACGTCACGAAAGACGTACTTTACGGAGAGAAGATTGATATGATAATCTCCCTTCACGCCTGCGACACCGCGACAGACTACGCACTGTTTTATGCGATACAGAAAAACGTCAAAAATATTTTCTCTGTTCCCTGCTGTCAGCACGAGATAAACAGCTCGATCAAGCGCGGAGGAGAGCTTGACGTGTTCCTTCACCACGGAATTATAAAAGAAAGAATGTCCGCACTGCTCACCGACAGCATCCGTTCGATGATACTTGAGGATATGGGTTATTCGGTGGATATGATAGAGTTTGTAGACCTCGCACATTCCCCGAAGAATCTGATGATCCGCGCAAGAAAGAATAAAAAACCGTCAGGCAAAAACCGCACCGCCATCGCAAAACTTGTCAAAACCTACGGCTTTAAGCAAACGTTGTTTGAGCTTACTAAAAACAGCTGACCCGACACGCGTCCGCACTGAATGTCGGGATTTTACACACGCCTTGCGGTAAAATAATGACAGACAGGAGGAGAATAATATGGACTGGATAACGGGAATGCAAAAAGCTATCGACTACGTCGAAGAGCATCTGACAGATGACATAGACTATGAGCAAGCCGCGGCACGGAGTTTTTCTTCAAGCTATCATTTTCAGCGGGTGTTCAGCATCCTTTGCGGGTACACACTCGGAGAATACATCCGTCAAAGGCGGCTCACCCTTGCCGGCGCAGAGCTTGCGGGCGGCAAGGCGAAAGTAATAGACGTCGCACTCAAATACGGCTACGACAGCCCCGACAGCTTTGCAAAGGCATTCGCTAAGTTCCACGGCATTACCCCGTCCGAGGCGCGCACGAACGGGAAAATGCTCAGATCCTTCTCCCGCTTGTCAATAAAAATTTTACTTGAAGGCGGTAGCAGTATGAATTACAGAATTGAACAAAAGAAGCCTATGACTCTAACGGGCTTCAAGACGCACTTTACAGGTGCTCCATACGGTAAAGATAGAGAAAAGCAAGAAGAACAACTGTTTCTTTCGACAAGAGGAAAGCAATGGTTTTTAAGAGGAGCATCGGGTGACGGTGACGCACATTGTGTAATCACCAACATAGACGATGAAGGATACGATTTTTATTACTGTCACAAACTCGACGATTACGAACGGAGTAATCTTTATAATCGTGAGGTAACGGGTGTTGATTTCGTAGAATCTTTAGAACTTGAAAATATTGAAATTCCTGAAACGATCTATGCAGTTTTTGAAACTAATGATACGAAAAGTCCCACCTGCGATTATTTTGATCTTCTCAATTTGAGAATTAGGATTATGACTGAATGGATGCCTGAGATGGGATTCCAATTAGCTAAAGGACCGGAACTGGCCGTGTATCATTGGAAACCGAAAAACGAGCGAAACATCCAAATTTGGCTCCCCATCGAAAAGAAATAATTCCCTGCCCCGCCTGCGGCGGGGCTTATTTTTTTATTCGTTTTATTTCAGTTTTTTCAAAAATTTTCTATTTACCTATTGACAAGGTAGGTAATTGGTGCTATAATTATCCTACCAAGGCGGTAGGCAATAAAAACAACGCCTTACATAAAAGGCAGGTATACTTAGGTGAAACACTATTTTGAAGAGCTTGTAAGAGCCAATTTCCGATTCGGACGAATGTGCCGCGTATATGAATCTATCTGTTCCAAAAACACATACGCAAAGCATTAAGTATCGAAAGGAAATAACCATCATGGCAAACTATAAATTTGAAACGCTTCAGCTTCACGTAGGTCAGGAAAATCCTGATCCGGCAACAGATGCCCGCGCGGTACCGATCTACGCAACGACCTCGTACGTATTTAAGAACTCTGCTCACGCTGCCGCCCGATTCGGTCTTACCGACGCGGGCAACATCTACGGCAGACTCACTAACTCAACGCAGGACGTTTTGGAACAGCGCGTCGCGGCTCTTGAAGGCGGCGTTGCGGCTCTTGCTCTCGCTTCCGGCGCGGCGGCGATAACCTACGTACTCGAAGCTCTCGGACAAAACGGCGGTCACTTCGTTGCTCAAAAAACCATATACGGCGGCAGTTATAATCTGCTTTCGCACACGCTTCCGAACTTCGGCATCACAGCTTCCTTCGTAAACATTCACGATCTAAATGAAGTTGAAGCAGCAATTCGGGATAACACCAGGGCAATCTACATCGAAACGCTCGGCAACCCCAACAGCGATATACCGGACATTGACGCGCTCTCCGAGCTCGCTCATAAGCATGGATTGCCCCTCGTCGTAGACAATACTTTCGGCACTCCCTATCTTATCCGCCCTATCGAGCACGGCGCGGACATCGTAATACATTCCGCGACAAAATTTCTCGGCGGTCACGGCACCACACTTGGCGGTGTGATAGTTGACTCGGGAAAATTCGATTGGACGGCATCCGGCAAATATCCCGCCGTTGCTGATCCCAATCCGTCATATCACGGTGTCTCCTTCGTCAAAGCGGCGGGACCTGCGGCATTCGTTACCTACATTCGCGCAATCCTCCTTCGAGATACGGGAGCAAGCATCTCTCCGTTCGCGGCTTTCCTATTGCTTCAGGGAATTGAAACTCTGTCCCTGCGTCTTGAGCGCCATGCGGAAAACACAAAGAAAGTAGTAGAATTTCTCGCAAATCATCCGCAGGTAAAAAAGGTAAATCACCCTTCGCTTCAATCTCATCCCGACAACGCACTGTACGAAAAATATTTTCCAAACGGCGGTGGCTCGATCTTTACCTTTGAGATCAATGGCGGTCAGAGCGAGGCTCACAAGTTTATAGACAGTCTCAAAATATTCTCTCTGCTTGCAAATGTTGCTGACGTAAAGAGTCTGGTAATTCATCCTGCAACCACGACTCACAGCCAGCTGTCACAAGAAGAATTGGCAGACCAGGGCATCACGCCGAGCACGATCCGTCTTTCGATCGGTACTGAACATATTGATGACATCATCGCCGACCTTGAGCGCGGCTTTGATGCGGTAAAATAACTTTGGAGGAGTGAGATTACTATGTCAAACATATACACGTCTGCAGATCAGCTTATCGGAAAAACTCCGCTGCTCGAGCTGACACACATAGAAAAAGCATTTGATCTTAAAGCAAAAATAATCGCAAAACTTGAATATTTTAATCCCGCAGGATCGGTCAAAGACAGAATTGCCAAGGCTATGATAGACGCCGCCGAGGCAAACGGGCAGCTGAAAGAATCTTCCGTCATAATCGAGCCGACCTCCGGAAACACCGGAATAGGTCTTGCATCCGTTGCGGCGGCGCGGGGATACAGGATAATAATCGTGATGCCGGAGACTATGTCCGTGGAGCGCCGTCAGCTTATGCAGGCGTACGGCGCAGAGCTTGTTCTAACGGAGGGGGCAAAGGGCATGAAAGGTGCCATCGCAAAGGCGGAGGAATTAGCGGCGCAGACGCCTAACAGCTTTATTCCCGGTCAGTTTGCAAACCCCGCCAACCCGAAAGCGCACAGAGAAGGCACGGGGCCGGAAATTTACGCGGACACTGACGGTAACGTGGATATTTTCGTAGCGGGAGTAGGTACCGGAGGTACGGTAACAGGAGTCGGAGAATATCTTAAATCAAAGATCCCTGCAGTCAAGATTGTAGCGGTAGAGCCTGCCTCCTCTGCCGTGCTCTCCACCGGTGTTTCCGGACCGCATAAAATTCAGGGAATCGGCGCAGGCTTCGTGCCGGACGTTCTGAACACCGGAATATATGACGAGATCATTCCGGTATCAAACGATGACGCCTTTACCACAGGCAGATTGATAGCTAAAAGCGAAGGCGTTTTGGTAGGTATTTCTTCCGGCGCGGCAGCTTTTGCCGCAATAGAGCTTGCGAAGCGACCCGAAAACGAGGGCAAAAACATCGTGGTTCTTTTACCCGACACCGGGGACAGATACCTTTCCACTCCGCTTTTCTCGTTATAAACGCCAGATTCGCCGCCGTAATCTCAAATCCGTTGTAAAATATTCGGCATATTACTTGAATTATACCTCCGTTTAGTAGTATAATTGTAGCAGTAATCAAATGGCACACCAACTCAAAAGAAAGGAAAGCGTACCGTTATCGGAGCTGCGGTGACGAATATGATGATATCCACGAGAGGCAGATACGCCCTCAGAGTTTTGATATATCTTGCCGAAAATTCAGACGAAGGCTATATTCCCATGAAAAAAATTGCCGAAAGGCAGGGAATTTCTCTTAAATATCTGGAACGGATAATCCCCGCACTGTCAAAAAACGCTTTTGTCGAAGGAGTACAGGGTAAGGGCGGCGGTTACCGCCTGCTCAAATCTCCCGAAGAATGCAGAATAGGTGATATTCTGCGTCTTACAGAAGGCGACCTTGCACCGGTCGCCTGCCTCGGCCGCAGTGCAAAGCCGTGTGCCCGTGCAAATGAGTGTCGTACGTACCCCATGTGGACCGAGTTTTACAGGATAGTCAACGAATATTTTGACGGAATAACCCTTGCCGACATTATGAAGACCGACACTGCAGACAATTATTCGATATAAATATAAAATCCCGCTAAGCCTTCTGTTAGTGTTCATAGGGACATTATCTGACAGTATGTAGGTGCGGTAAAGGCG
>CAZGHD010000069.1:0-8428 GCA_964525525.1 uncultured Lachnospiraceae bacterium
ACTCCCCTATTCACAAGGATTTTTCAGGGTTTGGTAACATCCGATATCACAAGTAGTATCCTCTGCACCAAAAGTGTCTGTTTCCGTACTTGTACTTCATATTTGCATACTTCTCAAATATCATCAAACTACTTTTCCCTTTTAGATACCCCATTATTTGAGCTACACTATACTTCGGCGGAATGGATACCAGCATGTGTATGTGATCTTTGCACGCTTCCGCTTCTAGGATTTCTACTTGTTTGTATTCACATAATTTCCTCAGCATCAATCCTATATCTTGCTTTATCTTTCCGTATATCACCTGTCTTCTATACTTCGGCGCAAATACGATATGATACTTGCAATTCCATCTTGTGTGTGCTAAACTTTCATTATCAAGTTTCACGGCTTGATTCCTCCTTTTGTTCTTTTTGCGGTTGGCGAACCTGCTTCTAGTTTACAAAAGGAGGATTATTTTTTCAACGCATAGCTAAAGCTTTTTGATCCACCAGCATTGCTGGTGGTTGTCTTGACAATGCAAAAAACGGTTTCCAAAATTCGGAAACCGTTTTTATTATTAAAATGCATTAACCACCTTGTCGTCAGGCGAGAATTTAACGTCGTTTTTCTCGCAAGCGGCGCTCTCGGATTTAGGAACCACGCGAAGTATAAGCGCGGTGCTCGGAGAAAGACGGCATCTGAACTCATCGCCGTAAGAGAGGACAGGCGAGCATATCTCACAGCTTACCTCTCCGTCCTTTTGAGGCAGAATATCCTCAACGGTAACGAGATATTCAGCTTCCGCATCCTCGCGAAGCCCTATCCATCTCGTGAACGGGATACGCACGTCAACGTAATTTCCGTCCGCGCTGAAAATGAATATAAGTCCCTCATCGTCTATCATGTGAGCGCTTCCGTCAACGGCATGATCGCCCGGCTGACCGAACAGACAACGGCGTTTTTTGAATAAGCGGTGATTTTCGTCAGCCCACTTTTTCCTCTTTTTGAGTATCTCGGCACACTCGGGATATTTCTCAAGAGCTTTATAGCCCTTTGAAAGCTGTGCGTAATAGGAGGTACTGAAGGAGGAAACGAGGCTGTACTCAAACGACTTCGGATCGGTTCCGAAAATAGATGAATAGTTGAGATATACCGGGCGGAAACGGCTGTTTTCGTTGTGCCAGGTCTGGTAGCGGTTGTTCACGACACTGCCCATCTCGTAGTAGTTTTCGTCCGCATTGAGATCGGTCAGCGCCCAAGCTCCGCCACGCTTGAGTCCGTAATACTGCTCAACGCACTTGTTCGGGTAACGCTCGCGCAGTTTTCTCTTGAATTTCTGTATGTTCTTCCATTCTTTGTACTTGCTGTCTCCCACGGGATGACCGTGCTCTGCGCTGTAACACGGAGCCTCACCGATGGTTTTGAAGTGGTATCCCGCAAGCTCGCGGTAGCCAAGCCATCTTCCGTCAAAGCTCCAGTATCTGCCGGGGTATCTGTCCATTACGCGGCACATCGCCTCAAAATGGAAATCCATAAACTCGTCGCACGCGGGACAGCTGATACGGTTTCTGAAATATTCCTGCACGCGGCCGTCCTCGTGAAGTGCCCACCATTCGGGACGGTTTTTGTAGGCGTTGTTCGGGGTGGAAAAGCTGGTAACGTAAACGCCCTTATCCATCGCCGCTTTGACAAACCTATCGTACGCCGCAGGAGCCTCAAATGTGTCAGAATAACCGATTATTCCCTCCTCCTTGTTCTCGGGATAAACCACTCTGTGCCAGCCGGACATTCCGTCCTTTACGCCGTCGGGATCGGGATTTTCATATATCGGGAATCCAATAGGATCAATACGCATATCACGCATATAATTCGGTTCGGTAGACGGATGATTGTCGTGACCGTAATACATCGCCGCCACCAAAATGTCGCGTACTCCAGCGCGGATAAGCGGATCAAGGCAGTTTATATCGGGCGAGAAAAGACCTGCCCACCAGCCGTTCTGCCACAGCCAGTAGCCCTCCTCGGGAAGCGGCTGGATCGGAAGATAAAATTCAAAAAATTCCTGCATCGCCCAGACTTCACCAAAGTCGAGTACCTCCTCAGGCATACCGGCGTCCTCGGGTACTACGTTACCTGCAAAATGCTGTTCAAGTCCCGTGTGCTTGAATACGTCGTGATATTCGGACTTCGTTCCGTTCGGATACGGGCCGTGAGAGGTGCGAGTGATTCCCTCTCGGCGGTACACACCGATAAAGGTCTTTTCCGCTTCAAAATTTTCTCCGTCTTTGACCGAATATCTCGGAGAGAATCCGATAGTCAGCGAATCGTTTCCGCTGTCACTGCTGTCCCAGTACGGATATTCAAGTCCGCAGAAAATACCGCCGTTATCATAGCGGATAAAATAGTTTGTCGGTACGTGCCAAAGAGTCTGGTCGTCGTGAAACAGGATCTCATTTGCGGGAGATGCGAGCTTTATGTCATCACATACCACGCTGTCAAGCGTCCACTCGCCGCCGCGGGAAAAGGACAGCTTTTTCTCTATAAACTTATTTTCACCCGTTAACGTATACTCAAGCTTTGCAGTCACGTCTCTGTCGCTGTATAAAAATTCCGCACCGCAGTCGGTTTTCTGCGCCTGCGTCAGAGTCGGACACTCAAAGTACTTCTCGCCGTTTATAACGGCAGAAAATCCGTTTGACTTAATTTTATATTCCGCGCCGATCGATTTATCGTAAATTGAGGACAATCCGCCGGTTTGCGCGTCAAGCAACACGCGGATACTTTCGTTTTCGAGAGTTATAAAATTCATAAAATACCCCCTGCTTATCGTATTCTTATCTTGAATTATATCATATAAAGCGCAAACGGTCAAGTATTGAATTTTTATTATTGAAATTCCCGGCGCAATAGTGTATAATATCAGTATAACATCGCTTACATTATTAGGAGGATATAGAAATGTTTGAAAAATTTGCAGACACGGTAACTCTGTCAAACGGCGTGAAAATGCCCTGCGTAGGTTACGGCACCTGGCAGACTCCCGACGGCGAGATCGCCCGCAAAAGCGTTTATGAAGCTATCAAGGCAGGCTACCGCCATATAGACACCGCATTCGCTTACGGCAACGAAGCAAGCGTTGGCGAAGGCATTCGCGACGCAGGTGTTGCCCGCGAAGAACTCTTTATCACCACCAAGCACTGGATCACTTTCCGCAGTTATGAAAAGACCATCGCTACCTGCGAGGAGTCTCTTAAAAACCTCGGCCTTGACTATCTTGATCTCTACCTTATCCACTGGCCTTCTGTCAAGAAGATCGCCGACAACTGGGAGGAGATCAACGCAGAAACCTGGAGAGGCTTTGAAAAACTCTATAACGACGGCAAGATCCGCGCTATCGGCGTATCCAACTTCCTGCCCTCTCACATCGAGTCTCTCAAGGCTCACTCCACTATCGCACCTATGGTAAACCAGATAGAGTTCCACCCCGGTTATATTCAGCCCGAGGTTGTTGAATACTGCAAGAAGGAAGGCATCGTCCTTCAGGCTTGGAGCCCGCTCGGAAGCGGCGCAGTTCTTGACAATGAAACTCTTAAAGAGATCGCCGCAAAATACGGTAAGAACGTAGGTCAGCTCTGCATCCGTTACGCGCTTCAGAATGGCATCGTTCCCCTTCCGAAGTCCACTAACGCAGGAAGAATCGCGTCCAACATGGAAGTATTTGACTTTGAAATTTCCGCAGACGATATGGAAAAGATCGCAAAAATGCCCATCACCGGCTACAGCGGATTCTATCCCGACGACGCTCCCGCAGACGTACTCTACGGCTGATAATACAGTAAAAAAGTCCGACAAAAGTCGGACTTTTTGATATTATTATAATAACTCTATCAGCTTTTCTACCGCACGCTCGTCGGTCGCCCACGAGGTTGCAAATCTGACTACGGTGTGCTCGTCGTCAAGTACTTCCCAAAAGCTGAACGTGACTTCCTTTTTTAGTTCCTCCATTTTTGAGTTTTCCAGCACGATAAATATCTGGTTTGTCGGAGAATCGGAGTAAAAACGGTAAGATTTTTCTCTAAAGCCTTTTCTGAGCTTTTCCGCGCACTCAATCGCATGGCGGCTGATATTAAAGTACAGCCCGTCTGTGAAAAGTCTGTCGAACTGCACGCCCGCAAGTCTGCCTTTGGCGAGCAATGCGCCGTGCTGTTTTATAAGGGTAAAGAAATGATCGGGGATGTTATTCTTGGTGAATACTACCGCCTCGCCGCAAAGCGCGCCGACCTTGGTTCCGCCGATATAGAAAACGTCGCAGTATTCCGCAATATCAGAGAGAGTAACGTCGGTGCCGTTTGACATAAGCCCGTAACCGAGGCGCGCACCGTCAAGATAGAGCGAAAGTCCGTATTCGCGGCAGATGCCGGAGAGCGATTTAAGCTCGTCCTTTGTGTAAAGAGTGCCGTACTCGGTCGGGTGAGAGATATAGACCATTCCCGGCTCGACCATATGGTATCTCGTCTCGTCGCCCATAAAGTTTTTAAGATATTTTTCAAGCGCGGAAATATCCACCTTACCGTCTATCCCCGCAAGCTCGATGACCTTGTGACCGGACGCTTCGATCGCGCCCGCCTCGTGGAGGCTTATATGCCCGGTCTTTGCCGCGATAACGCCCTGATACTTTTTCAGCACAGAATCGATCACCGTCATATTTGTCTGCGTTCCGCCGACTAAAAAATACACGTCCGCATCGGGGCATCCGCACGCCGCCTTGATCTTTTCTTTTGCCGACGCAGAATAAACGTCGTTTCCGTACGCCGAAAGCGACTCCAAATTCGTTTTGATAAGCGCCTCAAGTACCTCGGGGCAAGCGCCCTCCGAATAATCGTTCTCAAAATAAAGCATAAGAAAATCCCCCACATACGTATTAAGTTAATTATACATATTTGCGAACTATTTTTCAAGATATAAGCGCCGATTTGATTGACAAAACGACAAAAAAGCTATATAATAATCCTTGTCAAACACAAATAAAACAGGATCTGATAAAATGAAAGAAAACAACAAATTTTTCACAGGAATAAAGCACGGTATCCCGATATGTCTCGGGTATCTGTCGGTCTCATTCGCTTTCGGAATAACCGCGGTAGACTCGGGGCTCTCCATTCTCGAAGCACTGTTTATTTCAATGTCTAACTTGACCTCCGCAGGTCAGCTCGCCGCGGTCCCGATAATTGCAGGCGGCGGTACGTTGATAGAGCTCGCCATAGCACAGCTCATCATCAATCTGCGTTACTCGCTGATGTCGGTCACTCTGTCGCAAAAGCTCGGCAAAACGGTCAGCCTGCTCGACCGATTTATAATCGCATTTGCTGTAACCGACGAGATATTCGCGGTATCGTCATCGAAACCCTACCAAGTAGGACGGCGGTATATGTACGGACTCATAATAACACCGTTCCTCGGCTGGAGCCTCGGTACTCTGCTCGGAGCGGTAGCAGGAAACATCCTGCCTGACAGCGTCACCGCCGCACTCGGCATAGCGATATACGGAATGTTTATCGCGATAGTCGTTCCGGTAATAAAAAAGAGCATCCCCACCGCGCTCTGCGTACTTATCGCAGTTGCGCTCGGATGCGCGTTTAACTATCTACCCCTGCTCTCCTCCGTTCCAAGCGGATTCGTTATAATAATCTGTGCCGTCATCGCAAGCGCGATCATGGCAATCGCCGCGCCGATAAAATCTAATGGCGAAGGAGGTGCGGACGATGTTCAGTGAAAACTTTTTCCTGTATCTCATCGTAATGGCGGGCGTAACGTATCTCGTAAGAATGTTACCGCTCGTGCTCGTTAAGAAAAAGATAGAAAACCGATTCATTATCTCCTTCCTTTATTACGTCCCGTACGCAGTTCTCAGCGTTATGACCATCCCCGCGATATTTTACGCAACGTCGAGTCCCATATCTGCCGTCGTAGGCTTTATCGCCGCCGTTCTGCTCGCGTACTTCGGCCGAAGTCTGCTCACCGTAGCCCTCGCTTCCTGCGCCGCAGTATTTATTGCAGAAACATTGGTAAAATTCATATAACTATAAAAGGAGATCTAAAATATGATAACTAACAAGTTTATCAGTGCTACTAAAGAATACTCCACCTTTTATAACTTTGTCCCGGCGCCGTATATGCGCAAAACTTTTGAAATAACCTCCGAAGTCGAAAAAGCAACCATCGCGATATGCGGACTCGGATTTTACGAATTCTACTTAAACGGCAAACGCCTGACCAAAGGTCTGCTTGCGCCATATATATCAAATCCCGACGATATACTCTACTACGACGTATACGACATAAAAGAATTTTTGACCGAAGGAAAAAACACCGTTGCATTTATCCTCGGCAACGGTATGTTAAACAGCCCCGGCGGTACAGTTTGGGATTTTGAAACAGCTTTGTTCAGAAGTGCACCCAAGCTCGCCGTATCCTTTGAGTGTAAATATTCAAACGGAGAAAGCTTGATATTTGACGCTGATGAAAGCTTCAAATGCGCCCCCTCCCCTATTTATTTTAATGATCTCCGTGCCGGTGAATTTTACGACGCGAGAAACGAAATATCCGGCTGGAATAAACCGGATTTTGATGACAGCGGCTGGACAAATGCTTTTATAACCGAGTCTCCGCGCGGCCATATACGTGAATGTAAAGCAGAACCGATAGTCGTAACGGATGAGCTTTCCCCCATCGCAATCCGTAAAGCCAAGATAGGCAAAGTTCCCGTGCTACATAGCAAACTTACCGAAATAACTCCTATCGGTGATGAGGCAATAACCACCGGCTGGCTGTACGAATATGAAATGAATGCATCAGGCCTCTGCCGACTGAAAATAAACGGAAAGCCCGGTCAAAAGATCATCCTCCAGTTTGGCGAAGCTTTGGACAAAAACGGAGACCTTGACCTTAGCAATATGTGGTTCTTGCCAACCGCATTTAACCACCGCGATATATATGTATGCCGCGGCGGAGAGGAAGAAATTTGGATGCCTTCATTCACCTATCACGGGTTTAAGTACTGCCTTGTTATCGGTCTCGAGGATGAACAGGCAACAAAAGATCTGCTCACCTTCGTTGTTATGAATTCCGATATCAAAGAAATGTCCGACTTTAATTGTTCAAACGATATACTCAATAAGCTTCAGAGCGCGGTAAAGCTCTCTGACAGATCCAATTTCTACTATTTCCCCACAGATTGTCCCCACAGAGAAAAAAATGGCTGGACGGGCGATGCTTCCCTTTCCGCCGAGCAACTGCTTCTCAACTTCACTCCCGAAAAATCTTTCAGAGAGTGGCTTAACAATATCAGAAAATCACAAAGAGAAGACGGCGCGCTCCCGGGAATAGTTCCGACCTCGGGCTGGGGATTTAGTTGGGGTAACGGTCCCGCTTGGGATGCTGTTATAGTTTCTCTGCCGTATTTCGTTTGGCGCTACAGGGGCGACACCGAAATAATACGCGAAAACGCATTGGCTATAATGAAGCTTCTGAACTACTACACAACAAGACGAGATGAAAACGGTCTTATCGCGATAGGTCTTGGAGATTGGCGCCAAAGCGCAAGGGACGGAGACCCGACAGCTCCCCTTAAATTAACCGACACGATCGTGTGCATTGATATCGCACGTAAAGCTGCACAGTGCTTTGATGCTATAAAAATGCCGCTTCAGGCAGATTTCGCACGCGCACTTGAAAGTGAATTTCTTACCGCCGCGCGCAAACACCTGATAGATCATTCAACTATGACTGCGCTCGGTTGCTGTCAGACTTCTCAGGCAATGGCTCTGTTTTATGGGATTTTTGAAAACGGAGAACGCACCGAAGCATTTAAGCGTCTTGTTGAAATGATAGAAGATAACGATGGTCTGATGGACGTAGGTATCCTCGGAGGCAGAGTAATCTTCAGAGTTTTGTCAGAATTTGGACGCACTGATCTCGCCTATAAAATGGTCACCGACGGAAGATGCCCCTCATATGCATATTGGATAAACAAAAGCTCTACTACTCTGTGGGAAGAATTTTGCCCGAGAATAGATTCAATCCCCTCGCTCAACCACCATTTTTGGGGAGACATTAGCGGTTGGATGATAGAGCACCTCGCAGGAATTACCGTAAATCCGAACTGCACGTCTCCTGATGAATTTGTAATATTCTCCAAGTTTATTGACGAGCTTGATTTTGTAACCGCCTCGCATAACTTCCCCAAAGGAAAACTTACCGCTTCGTGGAAGCGCGAAGGCGATCATATAATCCTGACTCTTGATATCCCCGAAGGATGTCACGGCGAGATAAAGCTGGAACGTTCGGTTAAGTTCAGCGACGGCCAACGCATAAAGAAAGCAATATCAGGCGAGTACACAATAATCCCTGCCCACAAACCTGATATTTGCAGAAGGAAGTCATAACT
>CAZGHD010000069.1:8438-10672 GCA_964525525.1 uncultured Lachnospiraceae bacterium
CATAACTACCGGCTGAATGCAATAGTAAAATAAAGGTAGACACAATAACAAAATAGCGACGGATTAATCCGTCGCTATTTTTATAGATGATTAGTTATTCTTATCTCTGAGCACTCTTTTTGCCGTAGAGAATTACAGCACCGGCACCGAGCAAGCTAACTACCAACACGATTACAAGTGCAACCATATTGATATCGCCGGTCTGAGAGGCATTGTTACCTGCAGGATCCTTAGTGTCTGCAGGAGGATTGGT
Source organism: uncultured Lachnospiraceae bacterium (assembly GCA_964525525.1). Lineage (GTDB taxonomy): Bacteria > Bacillota > Clostridia > Oscillospirales > CAG-272 > RGIG2161. The sequence continues at coordinate 8,692 of CAZGHD010000069.1, forward strand.
GTCAACATCAGCAGTAGTAGTATCTGCGGGAACGGTAGTATCAGCAGGAACAGTGGTATCTACCGGAGCAGTAGTATCTACGGGAGCGGTAGTATCAGCAGGAGCAGTGGTTTCTTCCGACTTGATCATCGGGATAACGGTGTTAACGTTACGAACGACGCCGCACTCGCACTCCTCGTGCTTAAGACCGTCTTCTTTTTCGGTAGCCTTCTTATCAATTATCCACTTGTAGTCGTGGTGTGCCATATCCTTGATCTGACCGCAAGAACATCTGAGCCAGTGGTTTATACCGCTATTATGCCATTCAACATACTTGTGAACGTGATCGTCCTTGATCATAGGAATCTCGGTGTTTTCGCTGCGCTTTGCACCGCACTTGCACTCCTCGTGCTTGATACCGGTCTGAGTCTTAGTAGCAGCCTTGTCGGTCTTCCACTTCCAGTTGTGTGCAGTAACAGCAACTACGTGGCCGCAATCACACTCGGACCAGTGGTTACTATTGTCATACTTAAGAGAGGTACCGTAGTCGTGAGCGGGAACAGCACCGGTAAGAGCCTCGAGAGTAGTCTCTGCTTTTGCATCAGTAAAGTACTTGCCGCAAATGCCGCAGACATAGTGTGCATCAACGCCTGCCTCAAGCTTGTCAGCAGTATGTACGGGAGCTACAGCCTCAACGAGAGTACCGTAGTTGTGGTCACCGTATACGTCAGCATCACTACCGGAAACAACCTTTTTACAGTCGTTACAGTAGGTGTAAGCCGCATGACCGGGAGTGGTGCAGTCACCGATAACTTCTGCGTTGTCGGTTGTATCTACGTGATTATCAGGATTAATAGCAGTGGTGGGAACAGCGTCTATCTTATTGCCGTTTGCGTCAAAGAGCTGACCGCAAGAGCACTTACCGTACGCTTCGTTACCTTCTGCAACGCAGGTAGCGTCTTTAGCAGCAACCTTCACAGAGTTAGCATAAGAACAGTTGTGAACTTCGATGTAACCACCGGATACGCTAACGTCTATATCATCAAGGTTAGTACCACCGTAGATATCGCCCTTACTGTAAGAAACCTTGATATCGTATTTTCCGCTTGCTGCGTTTGCATTAACGTTGAAAACAAGGGTAACAAGAGTACCGTTGGAAGCATCATCACCGATACCATCCCAAGAAAGTACAAGGGGATGGGGATAGGGATTAGCAAGATCAGCAAATGTAAGAGTAGGAAGCGCGTCACCCTTCTTAACGTTTGCAAGGGTAAGAGCATCCTTATCATAACTTACTGACAGGATCATACCGGTCAAACCGGTATTACCGGAAAGAGAAACGGCGATCTCTACGTTTTCATCACCTGCGAGTGCAGTAGCGCTGCTTGCAGAAACGCTAACACCTGCCGCAGAAACGGGCAAAACAAGAAGAAGCTGAAGCAGTAAAACTGCAACGCACAAGGATGTTAAGATTTTTTTCATTTTGTCTCCTCGATTCTGTAAAAACTTATTTGCGCTTCATTGTATTTCACGGTCACCCTCGCCTTCAAACGAAAGCAAGGCACAAATCGGCACTATTACAGATTACATTTTTATACATAATGTATTTTACCATATATATTATGTTTTGTCAAGCAAAACGAGCTATAATTATCCAATAAAAATTATTTTTTACCGAATAATCATTATTTACCAAGCTCAACGCCGAAACCGCCGGTGATGAATCTGCGGATAAGGGTGAGGTCTTTGCCGTTGACTATTCCGTCAAGGTTTACGTCTGCCGCAGCTTTAGTAAACGTGCCGAGGTTAAATCCGCCGGTGATGTGTCTGCGGATAAGAGTAAGGTCCTTACCGTTGATTATTCCGTCGTCATTTACGTCGCCGTACAGAATGTCGGTTACGTTAATACTGCCGTTGTGTATTACAACAGAAACGTTTTCAAGATTGCTGTTATATATATCGCCGGACTCATAAGTAACCTTTACAGGATACTCACCTGCGC
>CAZGHD010000070.1:0-10578 GCA_964525525.1 uncultured Lachnospiraceae bacterium
GCGTATTGACGAGCTTGAATCACGTCTTAAAAAGAATATAATCGGACAGGATGATGCGGTCTCTGCCGTTGCGCGCGCAATAAAGAGAAACCGCGCGGGCGTTTCCTATAAGCGTAAGCCGGTATCCTTCATCTTCGCAGGTCCTACCGGCGTAGGTAAGACCGAGCTTGTAAAGCGTCTCGCGGCAGACCTGTTTAATTCTCCCGAGAGCCTTATCCGTCTTGATATGTCCGAATTTATGGAGAAGCACTCTGTGTCCAGAATAATCGGAGCGCCTCCCGGCTACGTCGGATACGACGAGGCAGGTCAGCTTACCGAGAAGATTCGCCGCCGTCCCTATTCGGTAATACTTTTTGACGAGATAGAAAAGGCACATCCCGACGTGCTCAATATCCTGCTTCAGATCCTTGATGACGGTCATATTACCGATGCGTCCGGCAGACATATAAACTTTGAAAATACGATAATCATAATGACCACCAATGCGGGCGCGACTGCATCGGCTACTCCCGGATTTAATACCGGAGAGAGCAAGATAGATGCAGGTAAGACCGAGCGCGCACTTGAGTCATTCCTTCGCCCCGAGTTTATTAACCGTATTGACGAGATAATCACCTTCCGCTCGCTTGACAGAGAGAACTTTAAGTCTATCGCAAATCTTATGCTTGACGAGCTTAAAGCGGCTCTTGACGAGAGAAATATTATGTTTGAATATTCTCCCGCCGCTGCGGAATATATTGCGGATAAGTCTTTCTCACAGAAATTCGGCGCGAGAAATATGCGCAGATATATTCAGAACGAGGTGGAGGACCGCCTCGCTGAAGCTATAATTTCATCCTATGATCACAAGGTCACGGCGGCGACGCTTGATCTTAACGGAGAGTCCCTTATTATAACTACCTTATAAGGTGTGATATTTAATAATGGAAAACAAACAGTGGTTTAGTAAAGACCTGTCGCAGATATACGAGGAGCTTTCTTCCTCGTCTGCGGGTCTGTCACAAAAAGTTGCCCGACGGCGCGTTGTGCGCGGCGACGGACTTCTCGAGCATAAAAAAGAGAACCTGTTATCGCTTGCCGCAGGTGTATTTTCTGACTTTTCGCCGGTGATACTGATACTCGTTACCTTGCTTGCCGTACTCATGGAGCAGGGAGAGGGTGCGGGGATAATAATGACTGTGACTATTTTATATCTTGCCGCTTCGGTGTTTTTGAACGTGCGTTCGCAGGCGCTGATTGAAAGCATGTGCGGTCACAGAACGCCGCGCGTGCAGGTGCAAAGAGACGGTAAGGTGTTTTACGTTACCGCTTCCTCTGTCGTACCCGGTGACGTTATAATGCTCGCAGAAGGAGACGTTGTTCCGGCTGACTGCAGAATAATCTCGTCTGCAGATCTGTTCGTCCACGAGGGCGGAGTTACGAATAACGCTTTTTCCGTCCCGAAATTTGCTTTTTCGGACGGACAGCCCGCGAAAAACCCCGAAGAAATGAGCAATATGCTTTTCGCGCTCAGTAAGGTTACTCACGGCTCGGCACGCGCGATAGTGGTCGATACCGGCAGTAATACTTACGTTGTTCGTACGCGAGGCAAGAACAAGATACCCGTCAGAGGTAAACTCAGAGTGTTTTCAACTCTTGCGGGATATTCGAAGGTGACGGGGCTCGTTATCCCTTCGATTGCGTTTCTGCTTATGCTGATAGACATAATCGTACCGCCGCACGAAGCGTCGGTGTATACCGTTTTTATGTGGGGGTTCTCACTTTGCGCGGCATCGGCGAGTTATCTTTTTCAGCTTCTCGGGCGTGTTGCCGCGGCATCCGCGCTTGAGACGGTTGCACGAGGCGGGCAGGGGAGCGCGGTAATTACCGACATTTCTACTCTTGAAAAAATAAGATACACCGATACGGTGCTGTTTTCTGCGGAGAGCGCGGTGCTTACCGAGGATTGCCGTGTGTGTTCTCTGTTTCATAATAACACCGAGCACGACGTGTATTTTCCTGACGGCGAGGGCGGCCGCGAAATGCTCGGAATGGCGGCGGCTATCATAAATTCTCTTGGAAACAAGATTGCGGTAGCTGACGTTGGACTCAGGACTCCGCTTTTTCGCGCGATACTTAACTGCGCGATAGATCAGGGCGCGGATTCGTCCGTTTATCCGATAGTGGAGAGCGTAGTAAAGTCTTCAGATTCACGATTTAATACCGCTTTGTTTTATATGGACGGGGAATATAATGCCTGTTCGCTCGGCGATGCGGCTGAAATTATGCCGTACTGTACCGAGTGTCTGATTCGCGGCAAGAGCACGCAGATGACGACGGAGATATATTCCCGTGCGCTTCAGATAATCTCTCTTGCGGAGTCGAGAGCGCAGAACGTCATCGCGCTCGCGCAGAGAAAAACCGGATATAATAATCTTCACAGGATAGCCGCGCTTCAAAGCGATCTTACCCTCGTCGGATTTATGATAATCGAGAGGGAGGTCTCGGCGGATTTTAACAATACTATTGAGGATATAATTGATTCGGATATACAGCCGATAATGTTTACTTCTCCCGAGTCAAACCCCGTTACTTCAAGAAATCTTGCGATTTCTCTCGGAGTTGCGGATAACCCTGCGCAGGTGATAACCGGCGCGGACGTTATGGGAATGAGCGACAGTGCTCTCTCGAAAAAAGTTCCATCATTGCGCGCGGTAGTAACCGCAGGCGGGGACGAACGCGCGAGGGTGGTGTACGCGCTCCAGCGCGCGGGGAAAAGGGTTTCCTACATAGGCGCGGATAACTGTGACGTTGCGGCGACTACCGCCGCGAACGTGAGCTTTGGCTGCGCTATGACCGGTAAGAAAAAGAAGATGGAAGTCCTGTCGAGGGATACCGATAAGTACGGCTCGCAGATACTTAAAATGATAAGCGACGTTACAGTTCAAAGAGCGCAGAGAAAATCAGGCGGTCTTGCCGCGTATCTGAAAACTTTGCTCGCCGCGGAAAGCTTTTTTAATAATATAAGAAGCGCGGTCGGGTATCTTATCACAGTGCAGATGATGAGACTGGTAACGGCGGCGCTCGGCGTGTGCACGGGAATAACCGTGTTTTCCGCGCCTCAGATCCTCGTTTCGGGAATGATTATCGACCTTTTCGCGATCGTAGCTTTTTCGTATAAAAAAGAGGAGCTGATCTTCCCGCGTGACTCGAAAAAATGGAAGTACCGCTATCAGCTAAAGCAGGTTCTGCCGTACTCGATAATTTTCGGTGCCCTGACCGTGCTGATACCGTTTATCGCGCACAGAGCGGGAGTGCTTTACGCAGAGTCTATCTCTCCCGCGGTAATGTCGTCGATAGCTCTGTCGCAGATAGCACTGCACGCACACTACGCGACGGTAGGATGCCTCGTCTCCCCGTCTGAATGGAAGGGCGGAATCCCGTCGGGAATAATGTATATCTCGGTTCTTCTGTTTTTGTTTATCGGAATCGCGTCACAGCCGTTCGGCTCGCTTGTAGGGCTTTATACCTCTCACGCGCACGATATGCTGTACTCGTTTATCACTCCGATATTGCTTATTATCGTTATGGAGATCAAAAAATTCGTGATTGCGAGAAAAGAAATTGAAATATCCGAGAAAAAAGAATAAAAATTTCAAAAAACACTTGATATTTTTGAAATTTTAAGGTATAATATGTAATTGTGATATGATTATAAGTTTGCGACGGACCCTCTCAGCTGTTGCAGACAGATGATGATAATTTTCGTTGTAGGAGGTGAAAGAAATGCCGAATATTAAATCCGCTAAAAAGCGCGTAAAGGTTATTAAGGCTAAAACTTTGCAGAACCAGATGTTCAAGTCTCAGCTTCGCACCGCTCTCAAGAAGTACACCGCAGCGGTTACCGCCGGTGATAAGGAGCTTGCAGCTCAGACCTACCGTGAAGCAGTTAAGAAAATTGATCAGGCAGTTGTTCGTGGTCTCATCCACAAGAATGCAGCAGCTCACAAGAAGAGCCAGTTTACCAAGAAGTTGAACGCTCTCAACGCTTAATTTCTTAATTCTTCTTTGATCAAGTACATTGATTCATAAAGCATAAGTAAAAGCCGGTTTATGACCGGCTTTTATTTTTTTATTTGCAAAAATCTCGTTTTCTCTGAAATTTACGAAAATTATCCTATAATTCAAAGCAAATTTGGCAATATAACACAAAAAAGAGATACCAATAAAGAAATTAGTATCTCTTTTTTACAACCTAATTATACCATAAAAATACGCTTTTGTCAAGAGACAAGGTAAATGAAATTTTTTGCTAAATTTTGAAAAAAACAATCAAACATAACAAAAAGAGAGAACTGAAATAGCTCTCCCTTGCACCTTCTATTATACCACAAAATCGCATTTTTGTCAAGTCTTGATATTTTTGATGCTCGCAAGTATAATTATGATTCCAACTGAATTAATTCTGGTGAGGTGCATTATGGAAAAGAAAAAACTTTCTACCCGAGAACTGCTCAAAAATCTTGGATATTCTACAAAACTTATAGTAACGGTATATCCGGAATTTTTTGCTTGCAGATTGTTTTGGATGCTCACATCAAGATTGCTGAACTTTTTCAGCGGTACGTATATGTTGAGATATGTCGTAAACGGTGTGCAGGAAGGTAAAAGTTTACAAGATATATTACAATATATGCTCATAGTGTTTGCTTTGAATATTGTATATTGTATCTTTGAGCAACTTACAGCTTCTTTCGCATATCCGATATTTCAGACACGCGGAGAAGCACGTATCAACAAAAGGATATACAGAAAAGCGGCAGAATCGGATATATCAAATTATGATGACCCTGAAGCATATGAATTGTATAATAAAGCAATATCAAGCGGTAAAGACTCTGTACTATGGTACGGGTATAAAATAATACATATAACGTTTATGTTTTTTGGCATTTCACTTGAATCTGCTCTGATATTAAGTATAGATCCTGTACTTCTGATATTTGCGTTTTTTCCGGTATTGTTTAACGGTTATCATATGAAACTTTCTGAAAAGCAGCACGACTATATGATACATGAAAAAGAAATAGCAAGAAAAAAAGCATATACCGTGCGTTCATTTTATCTTGCGGAGTATGCAAAAGAAATGCGGCTTACAAATATAGGGAGAGTAATGCTCAGACGTTTTTCCGACTCGTGTAATGAATATATAAATCTTATAAAAACCGAAGGCGTACCTATCGCGCTCGGATATTGGGTTGTCAGATTTTTGGTGCCGGCGTTTGTCAAATATGGTGCGATGATATACGCGTCATACCACGCACTTGTAAGCGGAAGAATACTTATGGGTGATTGCCTTGTAATACTTAACTCAATAAATACGATAGCGCTTCCGATTCAATCATTTTCGTCTGTGTTCGGGAAAATGTACGAAAATATGCTTGATATTAAGGATTTGCGTGATTTTCTCCAAAGAGAGCCTGCTGTCTCAAACCCCTCAGACGGACTTATCGCGAAATTCGGGAATATCGAACTACGCAATGTTTATTTCAGATATAACGGTACGGAGAACGATATTCTGAAAAACATAAATATGAATATCCGCCGTGGAGAAAAGATTGCAATAGTAGGACATAACGGTGCGGGTAAGACCACTCTTGTTAAATTGCTTATGCGGCTTTATGATACTACCGGCGGAGCGATATATCTTGACGGTAATAACATAAAAAGATATGATCTTGAAAGTTATCGCGGCAGTTTCGGTACGGTGTTTCAGGATTATCGGAATTTTTCTTTATCGGTTGCCGAGAATGTACTTGGCAGACCATACCGTGAAGATGATGAGGAAACGGTATGTGATGCTTTGAAAAAAGCGGGTCTGTGGGAAAAAGTATCAAAAACAGAAAAGGGTATACACACCGTGATGACACGAGAATTTGAAAAAGACGGGTTAATACTGTCAGGTGGTGAGGCGCAGAAACTGTCTATTGCGGCTGTATATGCAAGCGGATGTAATGTGGTGATACTTGATGAGCCTTCCTCGGCACTTGATCCTATAGCTGAACATGAGATGTACGAAAATATGAAAAGAGCCTGTGAAGGTAAGACGATGATCTTTATATCTCACCGTTTGTCTTCAGCGGTGTCAGCAGATCGAATATATCTGATGGACGGAGGAACGGTAAAAGAGAGTGGAAACCATGCGGAACTGATGGCGAAGAACGGGATGTATGCCGAGATGTTCACTCTTCAGGCGAAGAATTATTTAGGTGAAAAAACGGAGGTTATTTAAGTGGGTACTTTGATGAAAAAACATAATACGTCACTTTGGCACATAATTCGGAATAATATTTTTTCATTCAAATATTTATGGTCTCTTTCTAAACCATATTTTTTTCTATCGCTGTTATATATAGTGATATTGTCATTGTTTTCACCCGTAAATCTTGTTTTACAAAGCAGACTTTTCACGCGGCTTGAAGAAAAAGCAGATTTTAGAGAGGTTGTTTTTATAATAATTATGTGTGTGATAAATTCACTTCTTCCGTGGTTTTGGAACAACCTTTGGTATGACTGCATAAAACCCGAATACGAGCAAAAGTTAGATCTGAAGATACAGAGTGAGCTGTTTGAAAAGGCTCGCCGCACCGAACTGTCAAAATATGACGATCCGGAATTTTATAATGAGTTCGTGCTTTCTATGCAGTTCTGCGGAAAATACGCTGTAGCTGCACTCGATAATATTTCAACCATGATAAGGTGGTTGTTTGTTTTTATTGCCGCGACCGGTATACTTGTCCATATCAATATCTTAACCGCGATAGTTATAGTCTTGGGTTCTGTATTTAATATGATTGCCGGTGCGCTTGCTAATAAGGAGAATCACAAATTTGATCTTGAGATGGCCAAGCCAAACAGAAAGGGTGATTATATAGACCGTGTATACAGATTGTCGGACTATGCAAAGGAACTCAGAGTAACACATATACGTGAAAATATTGAACGTGAATATGACGAAAATATCAAAGAAAAGATCGGTATTATAAAAAGATACGGCTTAAAAAACGTATTTTACTCTTTGATTATATCTATAGAAACACATGCCGTACCAATGATTATAAAAGGAATTACACTTTATAATGTATTCGCGGGAAATGTGTCTCTCGGTGACTTTGCGGTTATCGTCTCCGCGAACGGAACATTACATCTTTCTATGAGAAATTTTATGAGAAAAATCTCCGAACTTCCGAGGCAGAGTTTGGAGATAGACAAAGTGCGTGCTTTTCTTGAATATGAGCCGGAAGACAGAAAAGGAACTTTAAAGGCACCAGAGTTTGAATCTATAGAACTGCGTGGAGTATCTTTCGGTTACAGTATTGACAAACAGGTGCTTCATGATATAAACTTAAAGATAGATCGAGGCGATAAAATTGCTATAGTCGGGTACAATGGTGCGGGCAAATCAACATTTGTAAAACTACTGATGCATCTGTACCAGCCGACTTCGGGTGCAGTGCTGTATAACGGTACCGATTTGCGTGAGATTGAGACAGACAGCTACCGCGAAAAGATCGCGGCGGTGTTTCAAGACTATCGCATATTTGCCGCTACCGTTGCGGAAAACGTACTTGGTGATGAATTTACGGAAATCGAGCGAGAGTGTGTAGCAAATGCGCTCAGACTTGCAACGTTTGATGGAAAGTTGACACAGCTGTCTGACGGTATAGATACCATACTCACCCGTGAGTTTGACAAAAATGGTATAAACCTCTCAGGCGGCGAGACGCAGAAAATAGCTATAGCGCGCATTTTTGCCCGTTCGTGCGATATTGTTATAATGGATGAACCTTCTTCCGCGCTTGATCCTATAGCGGAATATAAACTTAATAAAAATATATCAGAGTTTTCTGCAGATAAGACGGTGATATTTATTTCTCACCGGCTTTCCACCACTCGCCATGTTGACAGAATATATATGTTTGAGAATGGCAGAGTAATTGAGGAAGGCAGTCACGATGAACTTATGATGCTCGATGGTAAATACGCCGAGATGTTTCGGGTGCAGGCAGAAAATTACATTTCACAATAAATCGAGAGGTAAGAACAATGACAATTTTTGATGAGATAACCGCTCCGTATAAGGAGAGGTTTGTTTTTACCGACAAGGACGAAACTATGCGAATACTCAAAGAACATGATCCTATGTACTACATATCCGATATTCACTATATGTCATTTTGGGATGAGTGCTGCTGCTTTTGGCCGGGTGGTATAGAAGACCGTGATAATTTCTTCTGGTTCAGATACCTTTATAGCAAAGACGACCGGCCCGAGCAGGTTGATATACCTTATCTTTGTTTTGAAAACGTTGAACTTTTAAGAGAAGTGCTGGGGCTTATTCGTGAGTTTAATCTCTGTAAAACATTTTCGATAAATGCAAAACCAGATTTTGATATTGACTCGGCACTTTCCGGTTTTGAATCGTGCTTTGAAAAAGTAGATTGCCGTATATTCTTTTATCCCACCGAAGAAACGCTTGATGTTCCCGACCGTGATGACTATAAGCTTATAGCGGCAGACCCTGACGGAAACGAGGCTAGTCCGTCCTATATTTTGTCAGACCCGTCGATTGCTGTTGGGCATTTTGATAGACTTAAGGGTTTTGAGACTATAAAAGAATATCCGGAGGAACATAGAAAGTTTTACAAAGAAGAATACGAATATGATGAATGGACACGTACCTTTTATAAAAACGGAAAACCTATATTTTCATGCTATATGCAAGAGTATGAATTTTATGGATTTTCTATGGCCTCTTTCTCTGACGCACATTATATATATACCAAAGACGTTCCGGAAGATATTGACGATATGATAGACTTTGCTCACAAATCGCTTTGCCGTGAATATCGGGACAAGGGGTATATAGTTAAAAATATTGCGTGTGATGAGAAAGATCCTTTTGACGGTGCAATATCGTGCCGACGTATCGGAATGAAAGAGGTAAGATATTTTTACTGTATTAGAGATCTGAAAAATTACAGCGGTACGTCAAATTGACGTACCGCTTGATCTTTATTTGTTTACGGGAGTCGTAACGAACGCTTCTGCGCCGATTTCGCGGAGCTTTTCCGCGGTTTTCTCGGCTAAGGCGGCATCGTCGTAGATGCCCAAGATAGACGGTCCGCTGCCGCTGAGCTGAACGGCGAGCGCACCGCTGTTTTTCATTGTTTCAGCGAGTCTTCGTGCGTCGCTATGCCTTGACAGGATAACGTCGTGAAACGCGTTATAGAGCGTTTTTGACAGTTCCTCGGCTTCCTTTTCAAGTGCTGCTACGGTTGCAGATATATCTGCGTGGCGTACTTCTTTTTCGGTGACCAAAAGGGCAGAGTCAAGCTCGGAAAATGCGGCGGGAGTGGAAACACCCTCGCCTTTTTTTGCTATCAGCACGGTGGCTTTCGGCATTCCTGCGACGGGAGTGAGAATCTCTCCTATTCCCTCGGTGCGCGCGGTTCCTCCTAAAAGACAGAACGGAACGTCCGCGCCGAGTTTTCCTGCAATATCAAACAGCTTGCTTTTTGGGACCGAAAAAATCTGCGCCATTCCGTCAAGCACTGCGGCGGCATCTGTGCTTCCGCCTGCGAGTCCCGCGGATATGGGTATGCGTTTTTCAACGTGTATATTTATTTTTTTAGCGCTTATGCCAAATGCGGAAATGAATCTTTGCGCCGCACGGTAGGCGAGATTTCGCTCATCACACGGAAGTTCGGCAGAACTGCACGAAAGATTTATCACGGTTTCGCAGTGGTCTTCTGCCGATACGGTGACGGTGTCGCAGAGGGATACCGTCTGCATTATACTGTCGATATTGTGATAACCGTCACTGCGCTTTGAAATAACGTCAAGAAAAAGATTTATCTTCGCGTAAGCGTTGAGTGTTACAGTTTTTTTCATGACTTTGGACTATTCCTTTCTTGACGAATTTATGTCATAAAAATAGTATACCATATTTTCAGTGCTTTTTCAATATTTAAACAAATAAAACGGAGCATCGCGCTTGGCGATGCTCCGGCTTAAAGTGTGTTTTATTTGTTTTCCTCGATGTACTTAGCAACGTCGCCGACGGTAAGGAATTTATGAATATCGTCATCCTTTATCTCGATACCGAAACGCTCCTCGCAGAGAAGAACCATATCAGCAAGCTCAAGAGAGTTTATACCGAGGTCGTTTACAAGTTCAGCTTCGGGAGTGATGTCGCTCGGGTCAATCTGCATTTCGTCCACAAGGATCTTTTTTATTTCTTCAAACATTATTATATACCTCCAAATTGTTTGCTTTTTATTATTTAATGATATAACGCTTGATCTTACGGGAAGTCGTCTTTTCAAACTCCTCGTATCTTATTTCCACATCGTGGACCTGCTTGAATGAGGGAAGATGACGGTTGATTTCGTTTACCGCGTCTTTTACTGCGGTGTAAACTTCATCTGCGTTCTTGCCTTCAAGACGCTCCATGTTGGGAACTACGATAGCGGTTATTACTATCTCACCGTTGTCATTCTGGCGGCCGATAACTACCGACTCGGAGATTATCTCCAC
>CAZGHD010000071.1:0-10524 GCA_964525525.1 uncultured Lachnospiraceae bacterium
CTTCGTCTTTCGGACTTATATATAATACCACATTTATTTCCTTTTGTCAATAGTTTTTTCCAAGTTATCAAAAAATTATTCGCATTTAGTTTGATATTTTTGACTTTCATACTGTATATTTAACTTTTTAAAAAGTCAAGAAAAAGCGAGATAAAACGAGATAATCGCAAGTTTTTTGAGCCTAATCGGTTTTCACTGTTTGTATTTATCCTTGTTTGACTTTCTTTGACTTTGACTTTCTTTGATTTTCGATGTATAATTTAATCACAAAGTCAAAGATAGTCAAAGTCAAACTGATGTTTGGAGGATATAAAGATGCTATTATCAGACAGTATTGCACAAATTATAGAAAAAATGCTTGAGGACAGCGGTGGACGGTTGGAATTCAAAAGAAACGATCTCGCAAGTCAGCTCGGCTGCGTACCCAGCCAGATAACCTACGTTATCTCCTCGAGATTCACTCCTGAGCGAGGCTACATTATAGAAAGCCGCCGCGGAGGCGGTGGGTACATCAGCGTGGAACGCAGAAGAATGGACAAAAATCAGTACCTTATGCACTTTTTCCACGCGATAGGCTCAAGTCTGTCCGAGTCTGACGCCGCCGCATTTCTCGACAATCTTATCGGTCACGGAGTTATCAGCGCGCGGGAGCGCGAGCTTTTGCTCATCACAGTTTCAGGCGGGGCGCTCGCATCAATCCCCGCAGAAACCAGAGGTCGTGTCCGCGCCGATATAATGCGACACGTTATTCTCACCCTGATGCGTTAAAATATACTATATCAAAAAAAGAAAGAAGTGTTGATCTATGTTGTGTCAAAAATGCAAGAAAAACGAAGCTAACGTTTTTTTAAGTGAAAGTATAAACGGAAAAGAAAAAACATACGCACTATGCTCCGAATGCGCGCGTGAGCTCAAAGAAAAAGGAGAAATTAATTCTCCTATTACAAGCGGATTTTTCGAGACGGATATTGACGTGGGAAATCTGTTTTCCTCTCTGTTCGGCAGTCACTCTCCGCTCGCTACCGCAGCAAAAAGCAAGCGTTGCCCCATCTGCGGCTCAACCTTTGCAAATTTCGTAAAGCTCGGTCGCGCCGGATGCCCCGGATGCTACTCCGAGTTTTCGGATGAGATAGCAGACACCGTCTCCCGTATTCACGGAAACACGGTTCACAAAGGCAGAGCGCCCCGTGCATTCAAGAAAAAATTCGACCGCGCGAAGCTGCTAACCGATCTTAAAAACCAGCTCAGCTCCGCGATAGCGTCCGAAGAATTTGAACGTGCGGCAGAGCTCCGCGACAAGATCAGAGAAATTGAAGCGCAGTAAGGAGGGACAGATCATGAAATGGTATTCTACAACAGGTAAAGACAAGGACGTGGTGATAAGCTCACGCGTTCGCTTTGCGAGAAATCTCGAGGGTTATCCCTTCCCTGCGCGGATGAATGAATCCTCAGCCGCAGAGGTTATCGCAAAGATCAGAGAGGCGTTCGGAGACGCATATACTTACGTTGATTTCTCAAAGCTCACTCCGCTTGAAACACGGGCTTACGTTGAGCGCCACGAGGTAAGCGCGGATTTTGCCAAAGCCAAACGCCCTCACGGACTTCTCACCTGCGATAAAAATCAGGTAAGCGTGATGCTGTGCGAGGAAGATCACATGAGGATACAGTCCATAATCAGCGGTCTCTCGCTTGACGAGGCGTACGCCGCCGCGTGTGAGGCTGACGACTTAGCCGACTCTGCACTCGCTATCGCATTTGACGAAAAGCTCGGATATTTGACCCAGTGCCCGACCAATCTCGGAACGGGAATGAGAGCGTCGGTTATGATGTTTCTGCCTGCGATGACTATGTTCCGCCATATAGGAATTCTTTCGGCACAGCTCCAGAAATTGGGACTCACAATACGCGGGCTTTACGGCGAAGGGTCAAACAGCGACGGATGTATATATCAAATATCAAATCAGATAACACTCGGCATTTCCGAAGAGGAGACTCTCGGAAAGCTGTCCGATATAATCTCTCAGATAGTGGCAGAGGAAAGAAAATTCCGCGATGCACTTTCTAAAAACGATGCACTTCGCGACAGAATCGCACGCGCCGAAGGTACTCTGCGGTACGCTCTCCGCATTCCTTCCTCCGAGTTTATGACTCTTTATTCAGATCTCAGACTCGGAATTGCGCTTGATGTGATCGCAGGTATCGGATACGAAAAGATAGACGAACTCCTTGTCACCGCAATGCCGGCAAATCTTATGGTACTGCACGAAAAACAGGGAGCAGACGAGGGCGAAAGAGACAAACTACGCGCGGAATACATCCGCTCTGCCCTTGCATAAATCAAGAAAAGAGGTACTAAATTGAACAATAAATTCACTCAAAAAGCTCAAAACGCGCTTAACTTTGCGCTGGGCAGCGCATCCGAAATGGGACACAGTTACGTAGGATCGGAGCACATTCTGCTTGGTCTTTTGTCCGAAAAAGAGGGGGTTGCGTCAAAGCTGCTCTCACAGCGCGGCGCTGAATTTGATAAAATAAAAGAGCTTATCGAAAGCTCGGTCGGTACGGGAGAACGCTCTAACGTCACCGCCGCCGATATGACTCCGAGAACCCGAAAAATAATTGAAATATCGGCGTTTCAGTCTTCCCGTCACGGTGACAGCCTTATAGGTACCGAACATCTGCTTTTCGGAATTTTAGCGGAAGGTGATTGCGTTGCAGTAAAAATTCTGTCTGCCGCGGGAGTTAATTTAAGCGAGCTCCGCTCTGACGTAGCCGCGTTTTTCGGAGGATTTGCTCAAGCAAACAGAGGCCCATTTGACTCGGGAGCAAGCACCGCGACGCAGAGCGAGAAGAAATCCAAAGAAAAAATAGACGGCGCTCCTACTCTTTCAAGCTACGGACGCGACCTGACAGCCATGGCTCGCGACGGAAAGATAGATCCGATAATCGGACGCGACGAGGAAATGGAGAGAGTAATACAGATCCTCTCAAGACGTCAGAAAAATAACCCTTGCCTCATCGGCGAGCCCGGAGTCGGCAAAACTGCGGTAATTGAAGGGCTCGCGCAGAAAATTTCCGACGGTAACGTACCCGAAACCCTTAAAGACAAAACGGTAGTTACCCTCGATATTCCCGGAATGATCGCGGGCGCAAAGTACCGCGGCGAATTCGAGGAACGCTTAAAGGGAGTAATGGACGAAGTTCGAAAAAATCCGAGTATAATCCTTTTCATTGACGAGATACACACCCTTGTCGGTGCAGGAGCGGCCGAGGGTGCGATAGACGCGGCAAACATCTTAAAGCCTGCGCTCTCACGCGGAGAGATACAGATAATCGGTGCTACCACCATCGCGGAATACAGAAAGCATATAGAAAAAGATGCCGCTTTAGAAAGAAGATTTCAGTCTGTAACGGTCGGCGAGCCTTCTCCCGAGGAGGCGGTGGAGATACTCAAAGGCCTCCGCCCGAAATACGAGGCGCATCACAAATTAAAGATTTCAGACGCCGCTATCAAGACCGCCGTAGACCTCTCGGTCAGATACATCAGCGACAGATACCTGCCGGATAAAGCGATAGACCTGATAGACGAAGCGGCATCGAGACTTAAAATCTCAAAATTCACTTCTCCTCCCGACCTCAAGGAAATGGAGGAAAAGCTGGCGGGAATCTCTAAAAAGAAAGAGGAAGCTATCCGCTCACAGGATTTTGAAAGTGCCGCAAAGCTTCGCGACGAGGAAAAAGCCGAGGAAGAAAAATACCGTGCCGCAAAATCAAGCTGGGAAAAAGAGTGCGGAAAGGATGAGCTCGTGCTCGTGGAAAGCGATATAGCGGACATCGTAACCTCGTGGACGAAAATCCCGGTAAGCAAGCTGATGGAAGCGGAAAGCGAAAAGCTGCTCAACCTTGATAAGATTTTACACGAACATATAATCGGTCAGGACGATGCAGTAGATGCGATTGCACGTGCGATAAAACGCGGACGCGTAGGACTTAAAAACCCCAAGAGACCTATCGGCTCGTTTATATTCCTCGGTCCTACCGGCGTTGGCAAAACAGAGCTGACCAAGGCCCTTGCCGACGTTATGTTCGGGGATGAGAACGCTATGATCCGCATAGATATGTCCGAGTATATGGAAAAGCACTCGGTATCCAAGTTGATCGGTTCCCCTCCCGGCTACGTCGGATTTGAAGAAGGCGGTCAGCTCACCGAAAAGATCCGCCGCCACCCGTACTCGGTTGTACTTTTCGACGAGATCGAAAAGGCGCATCCGGACGTATTCAACATTCTTCTCCAGATACTTGAGGACGGTATTCTCACCGACTCCCAAGGCAGACGCGTTGACTTCAAAAACACCGTGATAATCATGACCTCCAACGTCGGCGCGGAAGGTCTGACGGTAAAGAAAAATTCTCTCGGCTTTGCCCCGTCTGACTCGAGTGAAAAGGAGAAAGAGGACGTTCGCGACTCGGTAATGAACGCGCTCAAGGCGACCTTCCGTCCCGAATTTCTCAACCGTCTGGACGAGATAATAATCTTCAACAAGCTCACCGAAGATGACATTCGCGCTATAACAAGAATTATGTTAAACGAACTGACCAAGCGCATAAACGCGCTTGACATAAGTATCTCGTTTGACGAGTCGGTAGTTGACACGCTCTCAAAAGAGGGATTTGATCCCATCTACGGTGCAAGACCGCTCCGCCGAGTTATCACGAGAAAGATAGAAGATTCTTTTTCCGGCGAAATGCTCGAGGGAAAAGTAAAAGCAGGTGACTCGGTAACCGCAAAAATAAAAGACGGCGAAATAGTTTACGAAAAAGTTCAAGCTGAATAAAAAGAAAAAACCGTATGTTTCACTTGCGTGAAACATACGGTTTTTATAATATCAAAAAGGTCTTACTGATCCTGGGATTTATGGCTCTTCGAGAGAAGAATATTAACGATGATACCAAGGATAAGAGCACAAGCGATAGCGGTAATGGTTACCTTACCGATTGCCATTGCCATACCGCCGATACCGGAGATAAGGATAACCGATACGGTAAAGAGATTTGCATTGTTTTCAAGGTCTACCTTCTGGATCATCTTAAGACCGGAAACCGCGATGAAGCCGTACAGAGTGATACAAACACCGCCCATTACACAGCCGGGAATGGAATCAAGGAACGCAACGAAGGGAGAAACGAAGGAAACGAGGATCGCCATAACAGCGGTAGCAGTGATGGTCACAACAGATGCGTTTTTGGTAATAGCAACGCAACCGACAGACTCACCGTAAGTGGTGTTTGGGCATCCGCCGAAGATAGCGCCTACGATAGAACCGATACCGTCACCGAGAAGGGTTCTGTGAAGACCGGGCTCCTCAAGAAGATCCTTTTCAATAATAGTAGAAAGATTCTTGTGGTCAGCTATATGCTCTGCAAATACAACGAATGCAACGGGAGTATATGCAACAGCGATAGTAGCAAGGTAGGAAGCGTTGAATTCGCCAACACCCTTGAGAGCTTCAAGGAAGGTGAATTCAGGAACGGAAAGGAAGGTCTTGATACCGACTCCGTCAGCTACGAGAGCCTGGAAAGGAGCGAAATCAATGATCTTAAGAGAAGGAATGTTAGCGGCGATGCCGATAACGGTAAATACAAGACCTACTGCATAGCCTGCAAGAATACCGATAATGAACGGAATAAGCTTGGCCATATTTTTAGCGTAGGTAGAAACGAGAACTACAACTATGAGAGTTACTATAGCGCAGATAAAGGATACCCAGATATTGCCGGTCATAATGAATGAACCGTTAGCATCCTGCGGACCGTAGGAGAATACGTCCTTAACAGCCGCGCCTGCAAGAGAAAGACCGAT
This sequence comes from uncultured Lachnospiraceae bacterium, assembly GCA_964525525.1. Lineage (GTDB taxonomy): Bacteria > Bacillota > Clostridia > Oscillospirales > CAG-272 > RGIG2161. Next base: position 5,861 of record CAZGHD010000071.1, read on the forward strand.
AAGTGCAACGGTGGGACCGATTACAACGGGAGGCATAAGCTTGTTTATCCAGTTAACACCTACGAGTTTAACTACGATAGCGATGATAACGTAAACAAGGCCTGCGAAGATCGCACCGATGATAAGGCCGAGGAAACCGAGGGACATCGAGGTAGCGCCTGCGAAAGCCGCAACCATAGAACCGATGAATGCGAAGGAGGAGCCGAGGAAGACGGGGCTTCTGAACTTCGTGAAAAGCTGATAAACGAGAGTACCTACGCCTGCTCCAAAGAGAGCTGCGGAGGCGGACATTCCGTTACCTACGATAGCGGGAACTGCGATCGTAGCAGCCATAATTGCGAGAAGTTGCTGGAAAGCGAAGACGATAAGTTGACCGAATTTCGGTTTATCGTCAACATTGTAGACGAGTTTCATAAGAAATCCTCCATATTAATGTAATTCACATTAAAGGATACCCTTTTTTGAGACAAAAGTCAACATTAAAACTCAAAAATGTTTTTATTTGTAGAAAATGTAGAAATCCACTGCACGTTATTGTAAAAAAACACAATGAAAAACAACCGCCCTGTAAAACACGGACGGTTGTTATATATGTTTACAGAAATAACGGACGCAACTGTTTTCCGCATCTGAGCGCGGAAAGCGCCGCCGGGATCATCGTAAATTCCGCAACGAGGGAGTGCGGTTTTTTCACCACGTCATCCTGCCTCATAGGAACGAAATACACGTGTTTTTTTTGAAGAAGTGCCGCAATGTTTGTTAGATTAGCAGACAATGCGTCATTAGACGCAAGTGAAATCAACACCGGTCTATCGGCTCTCAGAGTGGCTTTTGCTGCCATAGTAACAGATGTATCCGTGATGCCCGAAGATATTTTTGCCATAGTATTCCCGGTACAGGGTGCTATTATAAGAGCCTCAAGCGGAACCGTAGGGCCGAGCGGCTCTGCCGTTCCGATAGTTTTTATTGCTTCTTTTTCGCATATATCCTCAATAGTGCTGATAAAATTCTTCGCGCGACCGAATCTTGTGTCGGTATCAAGCACGGACGGACTGAGTATAGGAACTACGTCCTCGCCGTTTTTCACAAGCTCGCGAAGTGCATCAAGCGACTTTGAATGTGTACAAAAAGATCCGCAAACTGCGTATCCTATCATTTTATAACGCCATCCTTTCTAAGTATATCCCGCACGGTCTGATATATAGATCTGCCCGCGCTGACGGGAGCGGTTTTCCCGGGCAAAGAGACCGCACGTATGAGTTTCACTCCCGCCGCGTCCGCTTCCTCCGCGTCTTCGCCAAACGGCGAGGAAGCAAGTTCAACAAGCAAACATCCCTCAAGCCGCTCAAGTACGTTACGAGTCAAGATCCTTACGGGAACGGTGTTAAATACCGCGTCGTATTCTCCGTTTATCCCGTCAAGAGATTCGGATATATCAACCGTATCGAACCCTTCGCAATACGCGTGGGAGAGATCAGACTCACGCCTTGCGGCAACGGTCACGCGCGCCCCGAGCTTTCCGAGAAGTCTTGAAGTACAGCGTCCTACCCTGCCGTATCCGATCACCAGCATCCTGCTCCCGAATACGGTCACCGGCAGTTCGGTGATCGCTACCCCGACGGCGCCCTCTGCCGTTTGATATGCATTTTTTATTTTAAGTGCCTCGTTTTCGTAATAATCTATAACGGTTACCCCGCGCTCGCGCAAAGCGCAGGCAAATTCGCAAGGAATCTTTCCGCCGAACACTCTCGCACCTTTCGGGATAACCTCGGTAAGCCTTGCCAAGCGGAGATCTGTTCCCTCGCACGAGCCTGGCGCAAAAAGTCTGATTCCGTCCTGCGACACGGGAAGCGGCAGAATAACCGCCGCCGAGTCCTGAATCGCGCTTTCTACCGTTCTGCATCTCACTCCGCGGCTGCACTCCGCGCTTCCCCAGACCGCGCATTCAAATCCGTCCTCCGCCGCCGCTTCGGTAAAAGCACAAAGACGTCTATCCCCTCCGATAACCCCTATTTTCAGTTCCGTATTATTATTCTCTTTATTTTTTCTGTCACCGCTCATAATATATAGTCCTCCGATGCCATGTCAGTTTGTATGACGTATTTTCTATATTTTCATAATATGCCCGTCAGCACCGCTTTGACAGAAATATCATCTATTGACAACAGATAAAATTTGTTGTATCATTTATGTATAACACAGATATTGAAACGGAAATAAGTCTGAAAATAAATTTTCAGACATGAAGTTTGTGGCTTGTCCGTAAAAGTCTACGGACATTTTGCTACGCAAAAACGCACAAACTTCAAGTTAGTACGAAAGGCATGGTCATAAATTATGAAACTACCGGAACTTCTCTGCCCTGCGGGAAATCCCGAAAAGCTTCGCGCCGCCGTAGATTACGGTGCCGACGCGGTATACTTTGCCGGAAACGTGTTCGGAATGCGCGCCGCGGCGGATAATTTCACACTTGACGAAATAGTTCTCGGTGCGGATTACTGCCACAGAAACGGAGCGCGCGCGTATCTGACCGTCAACGTAATGCCGCACGAAAATGAATATTCCGAGCTTGAAAAATATATAAATAATATCAAAGACACCGGCATCGACGCGGCGATAGTAGCCGATCTCGGAGTTATAGAGCTGTTCAAAAGCATCGCGCCGAATATTGCTCTGCACGTCTCGACTCAAGCAAACGTAGTCAGCTCTGCCGCCTGCCGCGCGTACGCTGCGCTCGGTGCTGAGCGAATAGTTCTCGCGCGTGAGCTTACCATGAACGAGATTCTGAAAATAAAACAAAACATCCCCGAAACTCTTGAAATTGAGGCATTTATACACGGCTCAATGTGCATTTCCAACAGCGGACGCTGTCTGCTTTCAAATCACTTTACCGGCCGCGATGCAAACAGAGGAATGTGCGCCCAGCCCTGCCGCTGGGAATACACCATTTCAGAAGTAAAACGCCCCGACGACATTCTCACGGTTGAAGAGGATCCTCATTCGGGCGAGAGCTTTATTATGAGCTCAAAGGATATGTGCATGATCAAGCACATTCCCGAGCTTGTAAAAAGCGGCATCGACAGTCTCAAGATAGAGGGACGAATGAAGAGCGCGTACTACACCGCCGTCGTTGCAAACAGTTACCGTATGGCGCTTGATGCCTACGCAAAAGATCCTGAAAATTACGTATTTGACGAAAGATGGATGCGCGAGCTTCTCAGCGTCAGCCACCGTGAATACGCTACCGGATTTTACTTTGATCTTCCGGGAGAAAAGGCGCAAACTGTCACGGAGGGCGGATATATCAGAGAAAAAGCGTATCTTGCAATCGCGACAGATGCGTCTGACGAAAACGGATACGCGGAATTCACCCAGCGCAACAAGTTTTCGACCGGTGACGAGGTCGAGTTGATCTCCCCCGGCAAATGCGGAAGACCGTTTACCGTCGAAAAGATATTTTCAGAAAAAGGCGAGGAGATACCCAGCGCTCCGCACCCGTCAATGAAGGTCAGAATCAAGGTTCCTTTTGAGGTCAAAAAAGGCGACATTCTGCGCCAGAATTAAGCTCGGCATAAGAAAGGTTTTATGATGATAGAAATACTCAAATCGATACTCATCGGAATAGTTCAGGGAATAACCGAGTGGCTTCCGGTAAGTTCAACCGGGCATATGCTCCTCCTTGACGAGCTGATAACTCTTGAGGTATCTGACGAATTCAGAAATCTGTTTTTCGTGCTTATCCAGCTCGGATCGATATTCGCGGTACTGCTCCTGTTTTTCCGTAGGTTAAATCCGTTCTCGCCGTCAAAGACACCCGCCGAAAAAAGGGACACCTTAGGTATTTGGGGTAAAGTCATAGTCGGCTCTGTTCCGGTTGCGCTCATAGGACTTCCGTTTAACGATATTATCGAGGAAAAGCTGATGAATTCGATAACGGTAGCCGCCGCGCTGATCGTATACGGCGTGCTTTTCATAGCTATCGAAAAAGCCAACAAAAAGCGTAAGGCAAAAATAAATTCAATCGAGGAAATGTCGTACAAAACGGCGTTTCTCGTCGGAGTTTTTCAAACGCTCTCCATCGTTCCCGGCACCTCCCGCTCGGGCTCCACTATACTCGGCGGAATGATACTTGGCATCAACCGCAGTGTAGCGTCTGAATTTTCTTTCTTCCTTGCCCTGCCTGCAATGCTCGGTGCAAGTCTACTCAGACTTCTGAAATTCATATTAAAAAGATTTTCGATCAGCTCGGCAGAATTAGCCATCCTTATCGCAGGTACCTTGACCGCGTTCGTAGTTTCTGCCGTGACCATCAAATTTTTAATGGGATTTGTCAAAAAGCACAGCTTTGCCGCATTCGGCTGGTACAGAATCATTCTCGGAATACTGGTTCTGTTTTTCCTGTATCTCCTCCCCGCGATATTGTAAATCACTCTCAAAACGGCGGTCATACGCCGTTTTTTACTTTAATTTTGAAAATTTTTAGCAAATAATCCCGCTAAAATGAAAAATATGAAGAAAAATTCACAATTCATTATTGATAAAGACACTAAAATATGGTATATTAATTGAAGTGAGTTTTTTTGAAAAAAATTTATCAAATAAAGAGGTTCAAGTTTATGTACAACAAGAAAAACATTGAAGACATTGACGTGCAGGGTAAACGC
>CAZGHD010000072.1:0-10359 GCA_964525525.1 uncultured Lachnospiraceae bacterium
TTGCCCCCAAAAACGGGCAAATCTTACATACTGTATCCTTAATTAAGGGAAACGGATGTTGCTTATCCTGAAACCGATAAGCTGATTGAACTCGGAACAATATTTAATTGCTCAATGGACTATTTACTCAAAAAAGAAATAACAGACAAAAACGGTAATCAGGCACCCCGAGAAAAAAATAAGCTGACAGAAACCGTAAGAAGCGTTGTCAGCGGTATTAACAAAATCACATTGTCAAGAATAATAAGTATTACAATCAGGATAGTATTCATCTTAATTACCATTGATGTTATAACTATGATTATTTATTCAATAATCTGCGGACTGTTATAATGAATTGATTACAATAAAAAATGATATAATTCATACATATCTCCTTTGATAATAGGAACAATAAACAAAAAAGGAGTCTTGATATGATAGAATCAGATACAATTAAACTGCTGCGTGAATGTGACGCAGGAATTAAAATGGGAGTTAAGTCGATTGACGACGTTCTGGACCGCGTATACAGCAAGGATTTTAAGTCGATATTAGACCGTTGCAAGGACGAGCACGAAAAGCTTGACCGCGAGCTTCAGGAAATGCTCGATTCCTACGGCGACGAGGGCAAAAATCCGAACATTATGGCTGAAGGAATGTCAAAAATGAAGACGGGAATTATGCTTACACTCAAAGATACGGATGAGACGATAGCAGACCTTATGACAGACGGCTGTAACATGGGCGTAAAGTCGTTATCAAAGTATCTCAACAAGTATGCGGCTGCTGATGAGAAGTCGAAGGACATCTGTAAGCATCTTATAAGGATTGAAGAAAATCTTGCATCAGATATAAGACTGTTTCTGTAAACAGAGAGCGTAATCCTTAACGGAATATCGAAAAAGAACTGCCTTGCGGCAGTTCTTTTTTGATCATATCAGTTATCTGTTATTTATCAGACGGCTGTTTTGCATTGTGTTTTTCAATGTCCTTCGTAAAATAATCCGCTATCTTTTTCATCCAACTGCCGAAGTTATTGAAAATCTTTTGGATGAGAGAATCAATAGGATATGCAATCAACATAAGGACTGAAAGAACAAGTACCGCTCCAGGCTTCAGCGGGTGCAGGTCAAACATATCGGAAAGCAGATATGCACCGCCTACGTAAAGCAGTCCGCAACCGATAACAAGTATCTTATGAAGAAGATTCAAGGGGCGTGCTACTCTTATGAGCATAAGATACGCAACGAAGGAATAGAGGAATATAGCAACAGTTGATGACTGCTCTATATCGAGTATCGACTTGAATGCATACGCAAAAAGCATTGACCAACCGACGATTATTGCCGCAGAAAGAGCCGCCGGGAATGCCTTGAACATAACGTTGCGCAGGAACTTTCCGCTTACGCGGTCGTGGTTCGATTCCAGCGCGAGGAAGAAAGACGGAATTCCGATAAAGAAATAGGACACGAGCGATATCTGCGCGGGGGTCAGCGGGTAATCAGCGACGACCATTATTGTGATTATTGAAAGAATGAACGAGAAGATGTTTTTGACGAGATAGAGTGATGCGGAGCGCTGGATGTTGTTGATAACACGTCTGCCTTCGTCAACGACCGACGGCATACTTGCAAAGTTCGAATCGAGAAGGACAAGGTCGGAAACGCTTGCCGCAGCTTCGCTTCCCGAAGCCATCGCAATACTGCAATCGGCGTCTTTAAGTGCGAGAACGTCGTTTACGCCGTCACCGGTCATTGCGACGGTATGCCCTGCCTTTTTCAAGGCACGGATAAAGAGGCGTTTTTGCTCGGGGGTAACGCGTCCGAAAACGTTATATTCAAGGATCGCTTTTGCAACCTTTTCTTTTGTGTCAAGCATTGATGCGTCAACGTATTTGTCGGAGCCTTCAATACCCGCCTCCTCTGCCGCCTTTGAAACGGTGAGAGGATTGTCGCCCGATATAACCTTGATCTGAACGCCTTGTTCTGCAAAATAACGGAAGGTTTCTTTTGCCTCGGGGCGTATTCTGTTTATAAGTGTAACAAGTGAGATCGGGATTATCACGCCACTGAGAACCCCGTCGTTGAAGATATCGTCGCGTGAGTTTTCTGTGTATCTGTATTCGGCAAAGAGAAGCACTCTCTCGCCGAGAGATGAGTGTTCTTCAATAACGCTTCTGAAGCGGGCAAAGTCGTTTTTGAGGATGAATTCGGGCGCACCGATTATGTATCCCTCACCGCGTCCGAAGCTAACTGCACTGTATTTCGTTGCGGATGAGAAGCCCTTGATTGCGCTTGCGGGGCGGAAGCTCTTGCGGTCGTCGAAATGCTCTTTGAGGGCCGCCATCGTAATATTGTCGTTGTCCATATTCAGGACGAAGTCGCGCACTAACCGTTCTGCGTTATAGATTTCATCGCTTCCGTCGCCATCAAGCGGAACAACACTCTTGACGTGCATCTCGGGCTCTGTTACGGTTCCCGTTTTGTCAACGCATATGACGTCTACTCTTGCAAGCGTCTCTATACATTTCATATCGTGCACGAGAGTCTTGCGCTTTGCAAGCCGTATAACACCAAGCGCAAGGGCAATAGACGTAAGAAGATAAAGCCCCTCGGGGATCATACCGATTACCGACGCGGCGGTCTTTTCAATACTTACCCTGATCGGATTAGCGGCATCAGCGTTGATCTTCATCTGTGTGAAGTACATTGCTATCGACATTGGAATTATCAGTATACCGATGATCTTGATGAGAGTTGTAAGCGACTTCATCATTCCGGGGCGCTGTTTCTTTTTTGCGCGCTTTGCGTCAACTGTCAATTTTGATGCAAACGACTCGTATCCCACTTTCGTGAGCTGTGCCTTACATTTACCTGAAACGATGAAGCTTCCCGACAGCAGCTCGTCGTCGATCGACTTCTTGATTTCATCGGACTCGCCCGTAACGAGCGCTTCGTTTACGCTTACGCTTCCTTCACAAACGACAGCGTCGGCACAGATCTGATTTCCCGCCTCAAATATGACAATGTCATCGAGGACGAGCTCTTCAGAGGTAAGCAGCTCTTCCCTGCCGTCGCGTATTGCTTTAACGAGCGGAGAGGAAACGAGAGAGAGCTTTTCAAGCGTTTTCTTCGCGCGAAGCTCTTGTATTATACCGATAATGGTGTTAATTGCGACTATCGGCAAGAAAGTCAGATGCTTGAATGATCCGACGGAGATGAGCAGCGCGCCGATTATGAAGAAGATGATATTAAAGTAGGTGAAAACGTTTGTAAGTATTATCTTACCTATGCTCGTAGACGCATTGTCAACGGCGTTATTGACGTATCCGTCCTCTTTTCTTTGCTTGACCTGATATGCGGTCAAGCCGATATCGGGATCAGGATCATAGCGCTCTGCACTTTCTGCGGGCGGCTGATATACTTGTTTTTCGAAAAGCGATGATTTGATCTTTTCCGTAATGGAAATATCGCTGTCATGTTTTTTGCTCATAATTTACCTCTTTCAGGAGATATTATCTATAAATATTATATCACAACGTCCGATACGTTGTAAATACCCTAATTTTTAATTTCAATTACACAATGAGGTATCAGAATGAAAAACAAGACTGATTATGCAAAATACAGCGATAAGCGCGCTAAAAAATCGCCACTGATAAGTGACGTTCTGAAGGCATATTTGATTGGCGGGCTGATATGCGCGTTTGGACAGGGGCTTACAGAGCTTTATACCGCCCTTGACATTAAAACCGAAACGGTTAAGACTCTTGTTTCGGTAACGCTTATATTCATAGCGTCGTTATTGACAGGATTTGGTGTGTTCGATGATATCGCCAAATTCGCCGGTGCAGGAACCCTCGTCCCGATCACGGGGTTCGCTAACGGGGTTGTTTCTCCTGCGCTTGACAGCAAGGGAGAGGGATACGTTCTTGGAGTGGGAGCGAATATGTTTAAGATCGCGGGACCTGTCATTGTTTACGGAATAGCTGCAAGCGTCGTGTACGGGTTGATCTACTGGGTATGCACAATAATATAGAAGCGGAAATCAGAAAAAATTCATAAACACAGCCGTTGCACTTGACACACCTGCCGCTTCATGTTAAAATAAAGCCGCTACGCAATATAACTCTTACCTTCTGCGATAGCAAATATTTTATGATAAGCAAATTACGGGATGGAGATGTAATTATGAAGGCAGGATTTTCAAAGGTATGTATGAACCCACCTTACGGTGCGCCGATAGTAGGTTACTACGAAGAAAGGTTTGTAAAAGGCATACACGATGATCTGTTTGTAAGGGCAACCGCCTTTGACGACGGCGAAAACAAGGCGATTATTATCGGTATTGACGTTTGCGTTCTTGGTCAAAAGTATTTTGACGGCTTCAAAAGAGCAATCGGAGAAGCAACCGGTATATGTAAAGATGCAATTCTCATTAACTGTTCCCACACGCACACAGGTCCACTTGTAGGAAAAGACGTTGCTTTTCCGAAAACAAGCAGTCCGGATTATGACGCCTTCCTTGAAGCTTGTGTAAGAGACGCGGCAGTTTACGCATTAGCTGATCTTAAGGAAGCAACAGTCGAAACCGCTTCGGCTGAAGCGAAAGGTATTTCTTTTATACGCCGTTATCGCATGAAGGACGGCAGCGTTCAGACAAACCCGGGCGTCAACAATCCAAACATTGACCATCCTCTCGGTGCGCCCAACGAGACGGTAAAGGTCATTAAAATTAAACGGAATGATGCTGACGATATTATTATGATCAACTTTGGTACACATTCTGATTCCGTTGGCGGTGAATATATCAGCGCTGACTATATGGGATATGTATGTAATATTATGGAGAACGCTGTAAAGGGCGTAAAATGTATGTTCCTTTTGGGCTGTCAAGGTGATACAAATCACGTAAATGTAAGTCCTACACAGGGTCAGGCGTCTATTTCAAAAATTGACTTTGACGGTGTACCCAGAAGCTACGCTCACGCAGAGTATATGGGCAGAGTAATTGCTGGTGCCGCTCTTTCTGTTTATTCAATAACAGAGAGGGTTAAGACGGATAAAATATCATACGGCTCGTTAAGCGTTAAGCTTCCCTCGCATCAGGAAAACGACAGACTTGAGGAAGCTTTAAAAATTCATGATCTGTATTCCTCCGGCAGAACAGGCGAGCTTCCCGTTAAGGAGATGGAGCTTACAACTCTTGTTGCTGAGGCAGAGCGTATCATACGGCTTAAGGACGGTCCTGAATATTTTGAATTTCTACTTTCAGCGGTGAAGATCGGTGACCTTGTATTTGCGGGTATCGGCGGCGAGCCGTTTACTGAAATCGGAAACCGCATTTGCGAAAATTCTCCGTTCAAGGAAACTGTGCTTTGCTGCCTCACAAACAGCGCGGGAGAGTATATTCCGACACGCTCTGCCTATGACGAGGGTGGTTATGAGGCAAAAAGCTCTGCGCTTAAACCCGGCTGTGACGATATATTAGTAGACAGTATGGCAAAGCTTCTTAATGATATAAAATAATATCTGTGTTTATATTCTATTGATGCCATCCGGAAAAGAGGTGTTGGCTTTTTATGCTGGGTATTTTATACGGGGCGTTATCGCCGCTGCTCATGTTATTTTTATGTATTTCGTCGGGGTTTCTTCTCAATAAACTGAAGCTCATGCCGGAATCCACTGCAACCGTGCTTTCAAAATGCGAAAAATACTTATTTATGCCCGCCTTGGGATATGCAACCTTTTCAAAATATTGTACGGTATCAACGATTTCCGAAAACGCGAATATTCTTACGTATTCTTTGATTGCAATCATAGTTGCAATGATAATAGCTATCCCGCTATCCGGGGCGTTTGAGCAACACGACCTTAATAAGCGTAATATTTACAAATATGCATTCGTTTTTGCAAATCACGGGTTTATGGGCAATGCTATTGTTCCCCTTGTTTTGGGAGGACAGGAACACCTCTATAAGTATCTGCTTTTTACCTTGCCACTAAATTTTATGACTTACATATGGGGTATCAATATTCTGACCCCCAAAGAGCTGCGTTCCGGGAATGTATTAACAAAGCTACTGAATGCGCCAATGATCGGGATGGTCTTGGGAATTATTGTTGGGCTTACAGGCACACAAAAATATATGCCCGAATTTATAATCAATACCATGGATTCGCTCGGTAACTGTATGGGGCCTGTTGCAATGGTTCTTACTGGATTCGTGATAGGAAATTATTCGTTCAAAAGCTTACTTACTCATAAAAAGGTTTATGTAGCGACCGCGTTAAGGCTAGTAATTCTCCCAATCGTAATTTTTACAATTCTTATATTGTGCGGAGCAAATAAATATATAGTTACGCTGGCTTTGTTTGCTTATGCAACGCCTCTCGGGTTAAACACAGTTGTTTTTCCCGCAGCTTACGGAGGGGATACTCAAACGGGAGCGAGTATGGCAATGATAAGCCATATTCTCTGTATAATTACTATACCTGTTATCTATGGTTTGCTTAAACTGTTATAAGCTTTGAATCCTTGAGGCATTCGCACAGTTAAATTATATGCCATTTTAACGGTCAAGGTCGCCCACCGGGGCGGCCTTTCTTCAAATCGTATTTAGTTTATCCTCAAGGAACGGGCGTTAGATCAAGATATATTATTACGTGAATATAATTTTGCAAGTCCGCCTTCGGACGTTTCTCTGTATAGATGAGAAAGGTCTTTACCGGTGGTTTGGTACATCGTTTCAATAACTACGTCGAGAGATACCTTTCTGCTCGCAAACAGGAAATTGGACAGACTCAATGCGTTTATCGCACGCATCGCGGCAACTGCGTTTCTTTCTATGCACGGAATCTGAACCAAGCCGCATACAGGGTCGCAGGTGAGCCCAAGGTGATGCTCCATAGCAACCTCGGCAGCATATTCGATCTGATCTATTTCCATTTCAAACAGCTCGCAAAGAGCCGCCGCAGCCATACTGCAAGCCGTGCCTATCTCTGCTTGACAACCGCATTCGGCACCGCTGATGGATGCATTTTTACTTACGAGATCTCCGATAAGACCCGCAACAGCAAGTGCGCGCACGATATCCTCGTCGCTGAATCTGTTTTTATCCTGCATATATTTGAGAACGGCAGGAACTACACCGCAGGCACCGCACGTCGGGGCTGTTACGATAATTCCGCAATCCGCGTTCTGTTCGCTTACAGCGAAGGCATATGAACAGACGAGTCGGTTCTCCTTAGTTTGCGGACTCTCGTCGATGTGCTTTTGATTGAATAAAAATTGCGCTTTTCTTTCTACGTCAAGACCGCCAGGAATTATTCCCGTTTTACTCAAGCCCTCGGAAATCGAATTTTGCATCGTTTTCCAAACTTCGAGCAGATACATTTTTATGTCATCGTCCTCGTGATCGAACACGTAATCCGAAAGGCGGAGATTTTTTGATTTGCAGTATGACGCTATTTCCGTAAAGTTCTTATGAGAATATATTTCGTTTGGATAAAGGAACTCGTCACCGTCAGCGCGAATCTCTCCGCCGCCGATACTGTAATAGCGCTTTCTGCCAAGCTCCGAACCGTTTTTGTAAGCGATAAAATCGACAGTGTTGGGATGTGCGATGTCTTTGACGTCTTCGTTATAGATTATTTCAACGTTTACGTTCGGAAGAGTTTCTGTTATTGCCCTGTCTGTTGCGTGACCTTTACCAGTCTTTGCCAATGAGCCGTAAAGGATAACCTTCACCTCGTCTGTGTCTGGAAATTCCGCAAGAAAATTCGATGCGGCATATGACGGTCCCATTGTATGGGAGCTTGACGGACCGTATCCGATTTTATATATTGTTTTGATTGATCTCATAATGATACCTCAATACTCTTGTTCTGATTTGATTGTATCACAAACGAATAAGGTTGTAAACACTAATTTTAAACGATTGATATTGTCATTTCCTATGATTTGTAGTATAATTGCAGTATAAAATTAATGTAAGGTTGCAGTATGACGTTTATACGAGGAAGCGCTGACGGTTTTACGCATCTTAATGCACAGGAAACGTTCGAGTATTACTATGAACGCGGGTACAGATATTTTGAATATGACCTGCGTCTTTCCGCTGACGGCAGGATCATCTGTACGCATGCCTGGGAACATCTTACCGTTACCGATACAACGACTGTTACATATGAAGAATTCACGGCTCTTCGTTTAAGTAACGGATATACGCCTGCTAATGAAGAGTGGCTTATTGAAACGATAAAGAAATATCCCGACGTGAATTTTGTAATTGACGCTAAAATGGACAGCACAGACGGTGATTCTGCGGTACTGCAACGGCTCGAGGCGTTAGAAACGATATATGGCGTCGATATATCGAAAAATATTATTCCTGAAATCTTCAGCAAGGAAATGTGGGATATTTGCAAGGATACGACAAGCTTTGACCGTTATCTGTTCTCTCATTACAAGGTTTACTATACGGTGGATATGATGCTCGAGTATTTCAGCGACGAACGCATCTGGGGATTTGCCCTGCAGACCTATACCGATGGCGATATCCGATCTCAACTGCACAGAGTAATAAATACCAAAAAGATATTCTTTTTCACACCGCAAAATACCGACGACATTACACAAGCTGTAAATTCATACGCTGACGGCGTCTATCTTGATAATGTGGATCTGATAAAATAACTAAATAAACATCCCCCCCTGCTATGCGGGGGGATGTTTATTGTCTATGGAGTATCAACAAGATAATCTTGTCGTTTTAGAGTGTGAATTCGAACACCCACATAACAGTTAGTATTTAGTGATATTCCGCCTATTTAGATGACATTAAGAACCTTCGGCAATAATTTTCATCAATCGCTTCTCACAGCTATCGAGGAATTCTTGCCAAATTTTATCGTCGATAAAATCATTTTCACCGCCTGCCAAAAGCTTGAGCGACTTGCCATAAGTATCATTATTCCACGTATGGTTGCCAATAAACACATCTACCTTTTCTTCTCGCAGTCGTTTGAGCGACGATAGATACGCCTCGCGGCACCCCTCAAAATCGAAGGTCCCTTGATTAACGTGTTCACGCCCGCACCGCCAAAGCTTCCTACGCGATAGGTCTTTCCGTTCTCTTCGGTATCGAAGAAAAAGGAGATCGTTCCCTTTTATAATATAGACAAACAACTTGATTTAAGGCGATTGAAATGAATATTACTCAGTTAAAATATTTTCACGCCGTGGCGACTTACCATACGGTATCCCTTGCGGCACAGCATTTATATATCGCAGCAATCTGTTTCCAATGCGATCAAGGAGCTGGAAAAGGAGTTTGCGGTCAGTCTGTTTTACCGTCGATATAACGGTATGTTTCTCACGCCTGCAGGAACGAAGCTGTATAATTCCACAAACGATCTTCTTTCCCGCTACGATGAGATAGAGCGTATGATGCATCATCTCGGAAAGGACACAAAGGAGCTGCGCCTCGGCATTCCTCCTATGATCAGTTCGTTTATATTTGCCGACATTTACAAAAATTTTGTTCTCAAATATACTGATATAAAGCTTGTAATTACGGAAAAGGGCAGATACGAGCTGTTGGATCAACTGAATGACGAGCTTCTCGATGTCGTCCTGCTTCCCCATACCAAGCCGTTTGACAGTAGTATCTCTGCAAAAAAAAATAGGCGCGCTTGAAATTGTTTGCTGCACGGGAAAGAACGATTCCCTTTCCCAATATAAAACTATTGATGCAAAAATGCTCGCAGATCATCCGCTTGTACTTTTTTCAGACACGTTTTTCCAGACAAAAACGATAAAAAATTGGTTTGCAAATGCGGGTGTTGAGCCAAACATATCGATACAAACCGAGCAACTGTCCACCGCGAAGAATATGATAGAAAACGAGCTGGCGGTTGGTTTTATGTTTAAAAATTTAGCTCAAAAGAATACCGCGATGGCAACAGTTTCCCTCGATCCTCCCATCTACGTTGATGTAAGCGTGTTGAGAAAAAAAGATTCGTACGCCTCCGACAGTATAAAAAAATTTGAGCGTTATCTTGAGGAGTGTAATCCTGTAGAAAAATGATTCGGAAAATGAAATCCACTCATTCACCGTCGAGGCGGATTTCATCAAACGGAGTTGGATTTCACCGTCGAAGGCGATTTCACCCGCCTGCAAGGGTGGACTTCGTTGAAAAAAGCACTTGCTTTTGCAAGTGCTTTTTTCAACGCTTTTCGACCAATGGGAGAAAAGCTGACTTACTTCTTCACTATTCACTATTACTTTGCCAAAATTCGACAAGGAATTTTTAGTGAAGAGTGAAGAGTGAAAAGTGAAAAAGTAAAATCGACAAGCTTCTGTCGAAACTTGTC
>CAZGHD010000073.1:0-10348 GCA_964525525.1 uncultured Lachnospiraceae bacterium
GGTTTGCGATAATTATACCGATAGCTTTCGCGGTATCCATAGAAGAACCGCCGCCGATAGCGAGAATACAGTCAGCACCGGAAGCCTTGAACGCTTCAACGCCGGACTGAACGTTTTCTACGGTGGGGTTGGCTTTGATGTTAGAATATATTTCGTAGGGAATAGAGGCGCCGTCAAGAATATCGGTAACCTTTTTGGTTACACCAAATTTGATAAGATCGGGATCGGAACAAACAAAAGCTTTCTTGAATCCTCGCGCGTTGATCTCCTCAGAAACAGCGGATATTGCGCCGTAACCGTGATAGGAAGTCTCGTTAAGAACAAAACGGTTATACATAAAACCCTCCATTCTGCCGACTGTCTTAAATCGGCATGCTTATTTAATAAAAGTATAACATCTTTTCTATTAAAAATCAAGGGTGTATATGTGAGGGTTAGATGATAAAAACAATAAAATGTTATCTAAATGATGGGATTTGTATTGACAATGTGACCATAAAAAAGGTATAATAAATAAAAGCATGCGTGTATTATGCGTCATTTTTGTTTGAGTAGGAGAAACGGATGAAGATTTTAAGAACCGCCGTAGTCGGCCTCGGAAGGATAGGGTATCTTTACCACGTTCCCGAAATTATTTCACATACGGGATTTGAACTATGCGCGGTAGTTGACGTTTCAAGCGAACGTCTTGATGAAGCTAAATCGGAATACGGTGTGAATGGATATAAAACCATATCGGAAATGGTCTCGGCTGAGCATCCTGATCTTGTGGTTGTTGCGTCACCTACGCATCTTCACTTTGAGCACGCGTGCGAGGCGATGCGCCTCGGCTGCGACGTGTTCCTTGATAAACCGATGGAAAAGGATCTTGAATCCGCCCAAAAAATCGCACAATGTGCGGAGCAGACCGGCAGAAAGCTTATGGTATATCAGCCTCACCGTGCGTTTGCGGAGCCTAATATCGTTAAAGAAATTATCGCGTCGGGTAAGCTCGGGCAAATATTTTCTATCAAGCGCGGAGTTTATAATTACCGCCGGAGAAACGACTGGCAGGCGTTCAGTCGGTACGGCGGAGGAATGCTTACTAACTTCGGCGCGCATTATATCGACCAGTTTCTTTACATAGTCGGAGAGAAAGTACGCAGACTTAACTGTATTACTTATACCGTCGCTTCGCTCGGCGATGCGGACGACGTCGTAAAAGTGATACTTGAGACCGAAAACCGCGTAATGCTCGATCTTGATATAAATATGGCGGCGGCGCAAAGTCCCGTGCAGTGGGCTGTTTTCGGAAAGTACGGCACGGCGTTATACGGGAAAAATTCTGACGGTGTATGGGGTTTTAATCTTCGTTGGTTTGATCCTGCAAAAGCTCCGGCTATAACCGCGTCTGAGGAATTGGCTGCTTCCGGAAGAAAGTACGTAAACGACGGCGAGCTTCCGTGGGTAGAGGAATTTATTCCCGTAACTCAAGATAAAAAGATCGATTTTTATAATAAATGCTATGAATACTACGCAAACGGCGAAAAGCCTTTCGTTGGCGTAGACGAGACTCTTTACGTCATGGAGATAATCGAGCGATGTCACCGTGACAGCTCTGACAATATCGGCATTATTTCAAAGTAATTATATAAATCAAAAGGAGGAAGTAATGAAAAAGCTTATTTCAGTTTTATTGTGCTTCGTTTTCGTTCTGTCTTTTGCCGCTTGTTCCGGTAAGCCGACGTATGACCCCGAAAATGAAGACACGAGAATTCCTGCGGGAAAGACGTTCTACGTATCTCCCGACGGAAGTGACGACAACGATGGAAGCAAAGAAAAACCGCTTGCTACTCTCGATGGAGCAAAAGAGACCGTTAGAAAGTATAAAACCGAAAACGGACTCCCTGACGAGGTATTGAGGTTATTTTCAGCGCAGGCACTTATCAGATAAGATCTACCGTAGAATTCCTTTCAGAGGATTCCGGTGAGGACGGTAAACCGATAGTTTACCGTGCAGAGGACGGCGCAGAGGTGCTGTTTGACGGCGGCGTAACTCTTAACGGCTCGGATTTCGTTCCGGCTGAAGGAGAAGTTATGGACAGGATCGTGAGCGAGGATGCAAAAAAAGCTCTCCTTATGATCGATCTTGTAGCGGCAGGCTGCTATGATCTGGATTATAAAGACCTCTACGACAGGGCTATTGACCCTTATTATCAGGAGCTTTACGTAGACAACGTTCGCCAGCAGATAGCAAAGTGGCCGAACGACGGTGAGTACGGTACCGACGGTTTCCGTGACAACGAGACGAGTAACGTACACTACTATATCCCTGAAGAAAAATACGAACTTTGGAAAGATGCAGAAGAAATACGTTATTTCGGTGCGCCCGAGATAGACTGGGTTGCCGTGAACCTCAACGAGACCGAAATAGCAATAGACGATGAGAGAAAAACGTTTGTTATTCTCAACAGAGAGTTCACTCCGAGTGAATATTCAACCCTCAGCGTGTTTAATATTCCCGAGGAGCTTGACATACCCGGTGAGTATTATTTTGATACCAAAACCAACAGACTCTATTACTATCCCGACGGAGATATTACCGGCAAGAAAATATCTTTCTCACAGCTCAAGGAACATATGATCTTCCTTGACGGTTGTAAATATCTCAATTTCGAAGGAATTACCTTTGAAAACGGCCGTGCAGCCGGTATTTACAGTATGACAGGCGACCAGACTCATACCGATAACGACTATCTTACACTCAAAGACTGTACAGTACGTTGTATGGGTACTCACGGAATGTGGGTGTTCGGAGAAAATATAACGGTTGAGAACTGCGAGTTTACTCAGATCGGTTCAAACGGAATATACATCCGCGGCGGTGACAGATATAACACGAATTATCTGTACGTAAACAACGTTATCACTAATAACGACATACATGACGTTGCACAGGTGTTCAAGATAGGTTGCTTCGGCGTTTATATTTCAGGTATGGGCTTTACAGTTTCTCATAACGAGATTTATAACGCACCGCATTCTGCACTGCATATGGAAAGCGGAGAAGCACTTATCGAGTATAATCACATACACGACGTATGCCGTAATGCATCTGACGCGGGCGCAATATATATAGGACGCCATTGGGATTGGGATCATAACATATTCAGATATAACTACATACATGACGTAAAGGATCTTTATAACGAAGGTACTCCTTGCGCTATCTATCTTGACGATATGGTATCAGGACAGACGGTTTACGGAAACGTTATCGCTGACATAGCAGGAGTTGGAATTGGCGTTGGCGGCGGAAAATATAATAAGGTTGAGAACAACATACTTATAAAATGCGGATCGACTCCGATATCCACCGATAGCCGCGGTCTCGGATTTGCTGCAGATCATGCCGTATATCCTACCGGAAGTATGTGGGGCGGTTTGATCGAAACTCATCCCTATACCGACATTATGAGATTCTACCATCCGCAGAATATGCTTATAACAGAAAGAGGTATTATATCCTCGATCCTCAATATTGACGACCCCGGTATCGGTTCTTATACCACGATCTGCGGAAACGTTGCATATGGCTGTACCGCAGACCTTCCGTGGCAAGACAGAGATTACGGTAACATTTTTGAAGACGGTATAACCGTAGACGGTGTTGTAAATATGGATCGTACCGTGCGCCTGTACTGTACAGTTGAAGGAAACTCGCATTACACCGAAGACGTTGATATAGGATTTACTTGCAGTGACGACGGTACTTGTTCTCTTGCGGATTCCTCAAGAATATACCGTGATATTCCCGGATTTGAGAAAATTCCGTTTGATAAGATAGGTATTATTAAGTAAATATAATTAAAATAAGGAGGATTTATGAAAAGAATAATTGCAATTTTCTTGTGTCTGGCATTTGTGTTTTCTCTTGCAGCTTGCTCGGGCAACACACCTGATGACCAGCCGAACGATGACGAAGATACCAGAGCTCCCGCGGGAAAGACGTTTTACGTTTCTCCTGACGGTAATGATGCAAATGACGGAAGCGAGAACTCTCCTCTTGCTACCGCTACCGGCGCGAGAGACGCTATCCGCAAGTATAAAGCGGAAAACGGACTTCCCGACGGCGGAATAGAGGCGGTGTTCAAAGCGGGCACATATAAGATTACTTCTTCTGTTGAACTTCTTCCCGAGGACTCGGGTGAAGAGGGTAAACCTATAGTTTACCGAGCAGAGGACGGCGCAGAAGTCGTTTTTGACGGCGGCGTTACGCTAAACGGAAGTGATTTTGCTTCGGCATCTGACGAAATCAAAAAACGTATCCCCGATGAAAACGCAAGAAAGAATCTCCTTGAGATAGATCTTGCAGTGGCCGGTTGTTTTGATCTTGAATCAAGAACCGATTACGGTACCGGATGGGGAAGTGATTCATACCGTCAAGAGCTTTACGTAGATAACAAGCGTCAGGTTTTGGCGCAGTGGCCAAACGACGGTGCATATGAAACCAAAGGCAGATACAATGATGACGAAGGAAAAATGCAGCTTCGTATTCCGGAAGATAAATATGAACTGTGGAACGACGTAGAAGGTATTGCATATTACGGCGCACCGCAGTATGACTGGGATATGCGCAGAGCGTTTAGCGGTGCCGTTTCGGTAAACGACGAAGAGAAAACGTTGGATATAGATAAATCGGTTCTGTCTTATTGCGACCCGAGCAAAAAGTCAACTTTTTGGGTATATAACCTCCCTGAAGAAATAGATATTCCGGGTGAATATTGGTGGGATGTTCAAACCAATAAGCTTTATTACTATCCGGACGGGGATTTGACTGATAAGAAAATCGTATTTTCTCAGTATAAAGATTCCTTTATTGTACTCAACGGTACTAAATATCTTGGATTTGACGGCATTACCTTTGAAAACGCAAGAACTGCTGTAATAAGCGGTAATAACGCAGAAAACTCTTACGTAAACGTTGAAAATTGTGTGTTCCGCTGTATCGGCGTTAATGCACTTCATTTTACTTGTACCAAAGCGTTTATTTCGAGTAACGAGTTTTATCAGCTTGGTTCCGGCGGTGTTTCGCTTAGCGGCGGTAACTTGACAACGCTTGAGTGTTCTGACTCGGTTATAACCAATAACAAGATATACGATTACGGACAAACGTACATGGTTTACCAGGCAGGCATAGACGTTACAGGTCTTGGCTTTACCATTTCACACCATGAAATATTCAATTCGCCTCACTTCGCAATAGCGCATGATAGCGGGGAAACGTTGATTGAATATAATGACATTCACGACGTTTGTAAATGCACGAGCGATTCCGGTGCCGTATATATCGGCCGCCGTTGGGACTGGGGAGCTAACGTTGTAAGATATAATTACATACACGATATATCTGACGTAGTGCACGGAGGTTCACCGAACGGTATATATCTTGACGATATGGTAAGTGACCAGCATATATACGGAAACCTGATTGTAAACGTTGCAGGTGTCGGAATAGTTACTTGCTCAGGTAAATTTAATCAGGTGGAAAACAACGTCATCGTAAACAGCGGAGGAAGTGCTATCTCTAATGATGAGCGCGGATTTGGATTTGCGGCAGAAACCGTTGTATATCCCACAGGATATATGTGGTCTACTTTGCTAAAAACAGATCCGTATTCCAAATTTATGGTGTATGCAAGACCGCAAAATCTGTTAACACTTGAGCTTGCCGAATCGTTGCTGTATTATGCAGATTCTCCTGCTGTCGGTTCGTATACCGTCGTGCGTGGAAACGTGTCTTACGGTGAGTCCGAATCGTGGGGCGAGACCCGCCATACGGAACTGCACGGTACTACAGAGGCGAACGCTTATTACCCGCTCGGTACTGACGTTGGCTTTGTTGATGAAGAAAACGGAAATTATTTCATCTTGGACGATTCCAGAATATACAGAGATATTCCGGGATTTGAGAAAATTCCGTTTGATAAAATAGGTATTATTAAGTAAATATAATTAAAATAAGGAGGATTTATGAAAAGAATAATTGCAATTTTCTTGTGTCTGGCATTTGTGTTTTCTCTTGCAGCTTGCTCGGGCAACACACCTGATGACCAGCCGAACGATGACGAAGATACCAGAGCTCCCGCGGGAAAGACGTTTTACGTTTCTCCTGACGGTAATGATGCAAATGACGGAAGCGAGAACTCTCCTCTTGCTACCGCTACCGGCGCGAGAGACGCTATCCGCAAGTATAAAGCGGAAAACGGACTTCCCGACGGCGGAATAGAGGCGGTGTTCAAAGCGGGCACATATAAGATTACTTCTTCTGTTGAACTTCTTCCCGAGGACTCGGGTGAAGAGGGTAAACCTATAGTTTACCGAGCAGAGGACGGCGCAGAAGTCGTTTTTGACGGCGGCGTTACTCTCAATGCTTCGGATTTCGTGCCCGCATCCGACGAGGTAAAATCCAAGCTTTTGAGCGAAGATGCTAAAGCCGCTCTCCTTGAGATAGACCTTGAGGCGGCAGGATGCTACGACCTCGTTGACAGTACCGATTATCCCAGCGGATGGGATACCGATAAATACCGTCAGGAGCTTTACGTTGATAACGATCGCCAGACGGTTGCAAGATGGCCTAACACCGGATACGAGATCACTAAACTTAAAAATGTAAATGAGGATCTGTCCTATATTTATATTCCCGAAGAAAAAGCTGCGCTTTGGGCAGGGGCGGACGCTTTGAGATATTACGGTTATCCCGATACCGACTATGACGCTACCAACCGTCAGGAGGATCAGGTAAAGGTAAATGCCGATGAATCTGCTATCGAAATATACGAAGAATATGACAATACCGATTTTTCAAAGTATTTCGTTTATAACGTTTTAAGCGAGCTTGATACTCCCGGTGAATATTATTGGGACGTAGAAGCAAAGAAGCTCTATTACTATCCCGATGGAGACATTACCGGCAAGAAAATATCTTTCTCACAGTATGCTGACGACTGGTTCCTTCTCAAGGATTGTGCGTACGTTATCTTTGACGGATTTATATTCGAGCACGCTCGTGGCCGTGCTATCGTTGACGGCAACGAAGGCAAGAAGATCGTTATGCACGATATAACCATAGAAAACTGCATAATGCGTTCTTTCGGCGGCAGCGTTCTGGCCCTTGTCGGTAATGCGTTTACCGTCAGAAACAACGAGATATATAACGTCGGTTCTGGATGTATGTTCTTTAACGGCGGTTCCGCGGCGGAATACGTTTCCAGTAACACGGTAATTACAAACAATAAGATACACGACTGGTCTCAGACCTATACCGTTTACGGTGCGGCGATAACCCTGTACGGTATCTCATACGAAGTTTCTCATAACGAGATATACAACAGCCCTCATATGGCAATAGGCTTTAACTGCGCACAGTCTAACATCGAGTATAACTACATACACGACGTGTGCAGCCAGACCAGTGATGCAGGTGCAATATACGCAGGTGCGCGCTGGGACTGGGCGGGCAACGTTATAAGATATAATCTTATCGAGGACGTTATCGACCACACCTTCGGCGGTACTCCCTGTGCGATCTACCTTGACGACCAGCTTGCAAGCCAGACCTGCTACGGTAACGTTATGGTAAATATCGCGGGCGCGGGCTTTACGATCGGCGGCGGCAGATACAATACTATCGAAAATAACGTTATGGTAAGCATCGGCGGTACCCCGATAAGCTATGACGAGCGCGGTCTTGACTGGCAGAAAGACAATCCTAAGTATCCTAAAGGAAGCTTGTGGTACAGAGTTACAAGCGAGGTTCAGTATCTTTCTGATTATCAGAGATTTGCTACACCGCAGAACCTCCTTATGATAGAACGCGGAGACAATTCGAAACCCTATTATATTGACGATCCCGGAACTCCCGCGTACGGTATGGTAAGAAATAATATCACGTACAAGTCTGACGCTCTCGTTGAGCAAACGGTAGATAGCGCAGACGGTATAGATATATACGAGGACGAGGTCATTCTTGACGGTATTGCTTGGCCGTCAGCTCCGGCAAGACTTTACGGTACGTTTGAGTCGAATATCAAATATGATACCGACCCCGGATTCGTAAATGTCGAAAACGGAGATTACTCACTCAAAGACGATTCAAGGGTATATCGCGATATTCCCGGATTTGGAAAAATACCGATGGATCAGATCGGTGTAATAGACTGATAAGGAGTAAAATATATGAAGAAGTTTATTTCAATCATTACTCTTGCCGCGCTGCTTATTTCCTGCGTAGGCATAGTTCATTCTGCAACAGAGGAAGATAAAGTGGATTTCGTAAAAGACGGAGAAGTTCTCTATTCCATTACTTATTCCGGTATGTGGACTCTGAATAACAGTGAAACCCAAGCCGTTGTAGACGGGTTCAGAGACGCACTTGCTGCTGCTACCGGCTCTGAAGTTAATCTTTACAGCGGTGAAGAAACTATAACAGATAAAGAAATATTTGTCGGTAACACTGACAGAGCTTTTGCACGTCACAAAGACCGTGTCGCACTCGGCGGTACATATACCGTTGACGAAGAACTTATCGGACCTAAAGGCTTTGTTATTACTTCTACCGAAGACAGATATATCCTTACTGCATCTACCGACGTTGGTGCGTGGGGAGCTGTTTCGTACTTTATGAACGAGGTTCTCGGTTATGATATAAACAACCCTCCGGCAGAGCCGATAAAGAACGCTACTGTTCCTGCGGTTATCAACTATATCAGCAGCGAATATCTCAAGTGTGACCTTCACGTTATTATGACTCTCGGCGGCGCTGACATCAGCGAATATAAAGTAGTTTGCTCCGCAACTGCATCTGCTGACGAAGTAGAGACCGCTACTAACGTTCGCCGCTACGTATACGCTATGACCGGCGTTGCGCTTGATCTTGTTCGCGACAACACCGAAGCTACCGCTCACGAGATAATCGTAGGCGACACCACAAGATATGACGTAAGCTCGCTTTCCAAATCGGATTACCTCATCAAGTCTGAGGGTGGTAATCTTATCATCGCAGGCGGCTCAGATTACGGTACGGACTATGCAAACGAGCTGTTCTTCTCTAAATATGCAGGCGTAGTTTCCGGCATCTACACCGGCAATTCCGTTCTTGACATCGCGGGCGACTTAAATGATACCGCTAAAATGCCCTTTAACGAAACTGTTGCTGAAGGCATTGATTATTCCGATTATATCCGCGACAATATAGCTTCTCTCCTTGGTACAGAAGAGACTCCTTGCTACTCCGATTCTGCTACCGCAGATAAGCTTTACGACGCTCTCAAGGCTACTAATCCTGTTGAAGGCGATACCGTTATGCTTGTAAGCAATACCGCTAAATACTGTACTTGCGATAACTGCAAGGGTGAGACCAAGGCATTCCTTGAGACCGCTAATAAGGTAGCTGACAAATTCGCCGCTGACGGCGTTACCGTTGGTATCGTTGCTATCAACGAGACTCGCAAACCCGCTATTGACAAGATGTCTGACAATATCTGCGTTTACTTTGCAGAGCCGTACATCTGTTGCGCTCACGCCATAAACGACGACGCTTGCGAGACCAACAAGGCTATCGCGGCTGATCTTGCTACATGGACTGCGGCTTCATCCGACGTTTACGTGCTTGATTTCACCATGAACTATCACGACTATCCGTCTACTTTCCCGAACATTGATACCATTTACCCGAACATCAACTACTATTCTCAGGTTGGTGCAGAAGGCGTTCTTATGGCTTGGGAGAAGAACAGCGCGGCTCTTGAGTTCGGTGAGCTCCGTTATGCGCTTATCAACGCGGCTTTCGCTAACCCGACTATGTCTGCTGACGAGTTTGCCGCTGTAAAGGAAACCGTTATAAACGATCTCTACGGTAAGTCTGCTACCGCTATTAAGAACTATATCGAAAAGTTCTCCGCAGCATCTGCAGAGCACTTTAACATATTCTCCTCCGCGGCAGAGATTCTTCCTATTGCTGTCGATGCAAATAAGAAGGGTGCTGAAGCTTACGATCTTACCCTTGCAAAAGAGCTCGGTCAGATCTGGGAGAGCATCTACGAGCGTCATACTCCTCCGGAGGGCTCGCTTACCGGACTTGCAATGTTTGAGTTCAATCAGGATTATATCGAGTCTGATTACTACCTGCCTCTCCATTCAAGAGTTCAGTATACCAAGTGGCTTGAAGGCAACGTTCCTTCGGTTGACAGACACGACGTATACAGCGCAATAATCGCATCTTTCAATTAAGACAACAAAAAAACTCGCGGTCGCGAAGGGTTTTCGCTCAAAGGGACAAAAATTGACCAATGGGTGAAAGCCGGTACGG
>CAZGHD010000074.1:0-636 GCA_964525525.1 uncultured Lachnospiraceae bacterium
GTTTATCGATAAATTGGGATTTACTCTGCTCTCAGTTGATTGTTGAGCGCGTTTATAAGATTAAATCCATTCGGATGGTCATAATCCTCTGCAAGATATTCAAGGGCATCCACAAGTTCAGGGATATGTGCTTTTACTTTATCGGGATTGAGGGTCATATATCCGTATAGAATATTACACCAAATATAATCCGTGTCGCTTTCTTGGTCTTCAAGACAAAGATAAGCGGTCATATAAGTTCGAAACTCGGCAACACCTGCAATATAATCTGAATCTTTTTTATTGGTATTATATTGCTCAAAATGCTCTAATGCGGCATTTATACTGCTCTTGCACATTACTTCTAACTTATCATTTTTGAATGCCTTGTATTGCAACAAAGACACACAAAGAACAATTAACAGAAGAATGATTCCTATTGCAATCCAAGTTCTTTTATTCAATACATTCACACCCTTTTATCAAATTCTTATTTATCGTTCAGATTTATCGTAGCAAAATATCTTTATACACAGCGTTAATCACACACCATATTATAGCACAAACTCACGAGGTTTTCAACTATATGAAAATGAAGCGGCGATGCTGATTATCCTGGCAGGATTCCGGCAGGTTCTCACCTACCTAAACACGAAC
>CAZGHD010000074.1:736-10275 GCA_964525525.1 uncultured Lachnospiraceae bacterium
GAAAAAGAGCCACCCCACTGGGTGACTCTTTTCGTTGGCGCGCCTGGCAGGATTCTGAACTCGGAATCTTTTTCTCGCGTTGCGAAAAAAATCTTCCGGCAGGTATCTCAGTCTGCTGTGCGCGCCATAAAAAAAGATATCAGCACATTACTCGCTTAATGCGATGAATTCTGCATCTTTACGGATAAAATCAAATGTTTTGTTCTTCATGAGACGCATAACATCATCAGTATTCGTGAAGGTATAATTCTTTGAGTGTCCGGACGAATCTGAGGTTGCTGCTTTAACAAAAACACTGGTATAATGCTGTTCCCCTTCGGGAAGATTATCGTAGCATTTTGCATGATAAAGTGCATTTTTCAGTGCATTGATCGTTTCCGAACGCTTTTGAAGTTTTCCGTAGGACATAGCAAGGGCAAGATGGATTTTTTGAATCCTGCAATGGAAAAATTGATAGTTACCGTCATAAATCAGCGTCTGCCATAATTTTAATGCAGCTGTACAGGCTTCGATTTTTTCTTCTTCACTTTCACGTTTTCCATAATACAGATTCATTGTAAGAAGATCCATATAATTGAGAATATTACTGTGCTTTGTGTGCAACCGTATTCCCTTGCTTTCCTCTGTAAAATACGCTGATTCAAGCAACACTTCGCGACAAGCCATCAAAGTGTCTGCCATCAGAGCATATTCCACGGCCTTTTTTTCGTCTGCAATAGGTAAATCTTTGTTGGAATATAGATACACCAAGTTCTGTATTGCACCATTTCTAATATCATTATCTGTGCAGTCCCTTAAAATTCTTTCGCATATAGAAATACACTCCATAGCATTACCTTCAATGACATCTTTTTCCATGCCGATGTACATGGTAGAGAATAATGCGTGAGCGAGGCTATTAAGACAATGAAAATCACCGGGATATTTTTGCGTTGCTTCTCGCCACAAAGAAAGTTGTTTTAATACTTCGCCGCGATTGGCATATTCAGAATCCAGCTTGTAGTATTCCTCGATTGCTTTTTCCTTGTCTTTAGATGTTCGATCAAACAATTCATCCAAAGTAATGTCAAAAAAGTTTGCAAGCGATAGAATAGTAGATACGTCAGGGACTGTCTTGCCCGATTCCCATTGAGATACAGCCGAAACGGATACATTCAGATATTCGGAAAGCTGCTCTTGTGTCAAATCACGTTGATTTCGGTATTTCTTAATCGTCGTTCCAATATTCATAAGTACACCTCGTAAAAGTATTCAAAAGCGCTTTTGTGATTATATTATAGCATTCCCCTCGTATGATGACAAGAGAGTTGTTCTAAACTACGGTTTAAGCGCGGTTAAAATTTTTGATGTGTGCTTAATTCTGGTTCAAATCCCTCCGATCAGCCGATTTTTGGGGATGATATATTATGGAGAAAAAACAGCCACCTTTCGATGATTGTTTTCAGACACGCGCCCTTCGAATCCCGCGCGCCGCGCAAAACAAAAACGGATACCTCTCGGTATCCGTTCATGGCGCGCCTGGCAGGATTCTGAACCCGGAATCTTTTTTCTTCGCTTCGCTCGAAAAAATCTTCCCACGAAGTTGCGCCGTAGACATATATAACTCTGAAATTCAGCTTAGCAACTTCTACGCAGGTTCTCACCTACCTAAACACGAACGAAAAAGAGCCACCCCACTGGGTGACTCTTTTCGTTGGCGCGCCTGGCAGGATTCGAACCTGCGACCTACCGGTTCGTAGCCGGGCACTCTATCCACTGAGCTACAAGCGCGTGTCGGTATTTCTTCGACCTATATATAATAGCACAAAGTGGGGGGATTGTCAAGAGGATTTGGGTACTTTTCTTTTATTTTTTTAAGATTTTTTAACTATTCCCCCCATTCTATTGACAAAAATAGAGCAATTTGATATAATTTGATTACAGTTATTTTATTTCAGAAAGCAGGTATATAAATCATGAAAGTAGCTATTTGCGGCGTATGGCACGTTCACGCAGGCGGTTACGCTAAGACCGCTAAAGAGCTTTCCGACGTTATCGGCGTTTGGGAGGCAGACAGCGAAAGAAAGGCTAAGTTTGCAGAAAATCACGAGATTCCCGTTTTCGATACCTTTGAAGACATCCTCGCGTCTGACGCTGAGGCTGTTATCGTTTGCGCTTCCACCGATATGCACGCTGACCTCATGGTCAAACTCGCTGACGCAGGCAAGCACATCTTCACCGAGAAGGTTCTTACCCTCACCGACGAGGATGCTGACAAAGTTGCTGAAGCTGTTAAGAGAAACAACGTTAAGTTCGTTATCTCCTACCCCTGGAAGAGAA
This sequence comes from uncultured Lachnospiraceae bacterium, assembly GCA_964525525.1. Taxonomy (GTDB): domain Bacteria; phylum Bacillota; class Clostridia; order Oscillospirales; family CAG-272; genus RGIG2161. Next base: position 3,056 of record CAZGHD010000074.1, read on the forward strand.
ATGCAGGCGTTATCACCCTCAAGAATATGGTTGACGCAGGTGACATCGGCGTAGTTAACTTCTTCCGTTTCCGTAACTGCCACGCAGGCAGCGCATCCAACTGGCTCCCGAAGCACTTCTACAACGCTAAAGAGTGCGGCGGCGGCGCGATGATCGACCTCGGCGCTCACGGTATGTATCTTACCGACTGGTTCTGCGGCGAGCCCGTTTCTTACAAGTCTGTATTCACCAACGCTTGTATCAACGAGGATGCTAACGCTATCAACGTTGACCGCGTTGAGGATAACGCAGTTACCGTTATGGGCTTTGAAAACGGCTGTATCGCAATAAACGAGACCGGCTTCGTTTCCAAGAACTATCCTTGCGTTCTTGAGATCGGCGGCAGCACCGGCTCTCTTCTCTGGAACGGCGGAGACACTATCACCAAGCGTTCTGACGCGGGCGTTGAGGAAATTAAGGTTGACGAAAGCGTTGCAACTCCTTCTCCCCTCAAGCAGTTCCTTACCGACGAGATCCTTCCCGGCTACGGCATTGAGGAAGCTAAGAGACTTACCCACATGATGGTTGAGGCTTACAAATAATAGCTATAACGATTAATGGCGAAGAAGTAAATTCTTCGCCATTTTTTACCTTTTGAAATTGCATCAAACCTTGTAGGGCGGGGGCTTGCTCCCGCCGTGAATGACCCAAACGGCGGGAGCAAGCCCCCGCCCTACGGTAATAATCGTTTGAAATTTCGCGAAATAAAAACGGTACGTCGAGGACGCCGTACCCTACAACAGCCTATTAAAAATCCCGAGAATAAATTTAAAATTTTTCACCATTCGGCGTGACATTTTCCCTCCTGCGCCGTCTAATAGAGTGAAAAAGGGTCCCAATTTCAATAAAAAGGAGATGACATTGCGTGAAAGACGGAGCTGAAAGCTACCGCCGCTATCTTGACGGCGACGACTCCGCGGTCGAGGACATCGTGTTTCTTTACCGCGACGGGCTGATCTTTTATCTGTACAGCTTCGTGTCCGATTTCGACACGGCGGAGGAGCTGGCAGAAGACACGTTTTTCAAATTGGTAGCAAAAAAGCCGCGCTACGGTGCAAAGTCGTCCTTTAAGACCTGGCTGTACGCCATCGGGCGCAACGTGGCGATAGATTACCTGCGGCGCGAGGCGCGGCGGCGATCTCTCTCGCTTGACGACTGCTCGAAAGAGCGCGACACCGCTCCCGCGATTGAAGAGCAGTACGTAAAAAACGAGCGGGACGCGGCAGTTCACCGCGCGATGGGGGTTCTTAAGCCCGAGCACCGACAGGTACTTTATCTGATCTATTTTGAGGGGCTTTCCTCGGCGGAGATCGCCCTGATAATGAAAAAAAGCCCGAGAAGCGTTGACACGCTCGCTTGGCGCGCACGCGGTGCGCTGAAGGCGGAACTTTATAAGGAGGGATTTGTTTATGAAGGATTATAAAGAGACGGCTCGCGCCCTGCTTGCGCGGCGCGACGAATATTTAAAAGAGAAAAAACGCAGACAAAGGGTGTTTATGGGAGTATCCGCGTCGGTGCTCTGCCTGCTTTTGGCGGTGGCAACGCCGTTTGCGGTGATGAAGCTGAGGCAAAACGATGCTAAAATTCCGAATTCCTTGCCCGAAACGGTGGATACCGACGTTCAGACTACCGAAAGAATCCCGGTGGAGACCGGCGAAAAGCCGATGGAAGATAACGAGATAATATTCCCCGGCTCAGCCAACTCCGGCAAAGTAGAATCGGAAAATAACGGTACGTTAGATTGGTTATATACTCCGATTGAAGGCCGGACGGTGTATTTTGAACATTCGCTGAAAGATGCGCTTGAAAATGCGTCGGACACCGACCGAATCGCCTTTGCGGTGCAGGTTTACGGCGATGGGGTAAATAGAGCAGACGACCTCACGGCGCTGAGGGATAAAGTCAATGCGGCAGAAGAAGTGCTCGGCAATATAGCAAACGCAGAAATAGAACGCCTGATGGCGCAGTGCGGAATCAGCCGCGCGGAAGCGGCGGCAAGAAAGTTCACCGAGGGCGAATTTCCCTCAGCGAGAGCAGAAGCCTTGGCGGCAAGGCGCGAGTACGCCGAGGAGTGGGCGCAGTCGTATTTTGAAAACAACTCCGAGCTGTTTGCCGCGCTCAAAGATTTTGGATTTGAAGTGCTGTACTCGGGTGGTGACGCAAAATACGCAGTGTATCTTGAGAGGATCTCCGCACTCGGCGTACTTGTCGGCACGAAAGCGCAGATAGAGGCGTTTGCCGAGAGCGAGACGGCGGTTATATATAATCTGTGCGGCGCAGTTTCATCTGCGGAGCTGATAAATCCCACCGATTTTTACAGCGGCAGTGAGGTGTACCTTGAGGACGGTTCCGGCTTGTCGGCGGCAGTAAAGGAACAGTTTGCCGAGCTTGAGTCAGGCGAGACTTTGCGCGTCAAGGTGGTTTACGCGTACTTCGGAAAAGAATACCAAAGCAAAGAGGAGCTTGGGCAGGCGGCACTGGACGCGATAGGTCTTGATATGACCTTTTTGGAGTGGTATTGCTCAAGCGACAACGAATTGTTTGATAAATACTTTGAACAGTTCCAAGAGGCAAAAAGAAAAATACTTCACAACACCGGGTTTAAGGAGAGCGTAGTCGCACAGTTGCTTCGTGACGGCGAGCTTGTTAAGATGGAGGAATGGAACGATTACTTTATCGCCGAGCTGACCTACGAGCGCGCGCTCGAGATAGCGCAAAGCACGGACGTTGCGTATATTGACACCGAGGTTAATATCTACCTGCCGCAGTATATAAACGGAGACTATATTGTTGAGGCCGAGTTAGAATAACCGCCTGCCACCATTTGAAATTCACATATAATCTTGTATGGGACGGGTTAACTCAAAACGAACCCCGCCGAGATCTTTCGGCTTGAATGACCTTTGGCCATTCCGCGTTCAAGATGACACGGCGGGGTTATGTATCGCGAAACGAAAACGGGCGATTCGTGAATCGCCCCTACGGCAATCTATTAAAATCCCCGCGAATAACGGAACTTTTTTCCTCAAACGTTCGTCTAAACTATCAAAGGAGGCAACGCTATGAAAAAAATATCAATATTTATCATTGCTATCTTACTGCTTTTCTGCGTGTCGTGTGCGGAAAACGAGCAGGAGCTCGGCGGCGAGGAGCTCGCGGACGGAATCATAAACGGAAGCATCGAAATGTCAGACGGGGACAAGGCGACGCTCGTAAATATCTTTAACCTCGGAAAGTTTGAGAGCGACATCGGAAACTGTGATGCCGAGGTCAAGGTGCAGATAGTCGGGCGTGCGCTGACCTATCACTCGGAGTGCGGAAACTTCAACGATGCGAAAAACGGCGAGCACTATAAGCTAAGTGACGCACAGCGCGAAGTGGTAAACGCATTACTTTCGGGGTACGTTACGATCGGGGAACTGTCACCCGAGCGTAAAGTCTACAAGATAATTGACACCACTCACAATCTCGAAATGGATCTGCCCGACGTGGAACAGGTGTTTTTTGAGGATGAAAACTACAAATACATCTTCGGAATGCCCATCGCTGAATACGTTGTGGTAAAATTCTCGGACGGCACGTCAAAACAGCTTCGCGATGCCCTCTCGGGCGGAGAGGTCGAGATAACAGATCTCGACAAATACGGGATCCCGTACTACAAAGAACAGATCGGCATAGAGACCAAGGCATAAAAACACGGCGGAACGCCAGACGCGTTCCGCCGTATTCTTTTAATTAAGATCAATATCCGAATTTGCCGGAGAGGCTGTCGTCGTCCTCTATCCAGCTCTCAACGTCTATCACGCGGTAATCCTCTTTGGTATCGCGGACGATGAGGGTGGAGATACCCGCGTTGATTATCATTCTCTTGCACATCATACACGAGTTGGTATCCGGCAAAAGCGAATGATCCTTCGGGTCAATGCACGCCATATAAAGGGTCGCGCCGAGCATCTGCTCTCTGGGGGCGGCGATTATCGCGTTCGCCTCCGAGTGAAGCGAGCGGCAAAGCTCGTATCTCTCTCCGCGCGGGATACCCAGCTCCTCTCTGATGCACTTGCCGAGATCACAGCAGTTTTTGCGCCCTCTCGGAGCGCCGTTGTAGCCGGTGGAAACGATAACGTCGTTCTTCACGATTATCGCGCCGAACGCGCGGCGAAGACAGGTGGAACGCTCTGCTACCGTTTGCGCTATGTCAAGATAATAATTGTCCTTTGATACGCGATCCATTTTGCGGGACCTCCGTTTTGTTTATTTTAGAGAGTCTTAACGTATTCTTTGAGATATTCGGTGAACGCCGCGCCGAGCTCGGGATCTTTTACCGCCTGCTCAACGTTTGCCGCAAGGAATCCGAGCTTTGATCCGAGGTCGTAACGAGTACCCTCAAAGATAAGCGCGGACATACCCTTGGTGTTAGCCAAAGTCTTCATCGCGTCGGTGAGCTGGATCTCTCCGCCGGCACCGGGCGCGGTGTTGTCAATAATGTCAAAAATATCGGGAGTGAGAATAACGCGTCCGAGAATGGTCAGCATTGAGAATATCTTGTCGGGAGACGGTTTTTCTATCATGTCGGACACGAAAAACTCGTTTTCGGTGCCGGTAGGCTCAACTTTAAGCGAGCTGTATTTCTGGATCTGCTCGAGAGTAACCTCCTTGGAGCCGACAACGGCTTTGCCGTACTTTTCGTACACGTCGATAAGCTGGCGGACGACCGGAGTCTTTGAGAAAATTATATCGTCGCCGTAAAGCACTGCAAACGGCTCGTTGCCGATAAACGCGCGGGCGCGTCCTATCGCGTGACCGAGACCTTTGGTGTCAAGCTGGCGGATGAAGTGGACGTTTGCCGACTCAGCGTCGTTGTGGAGCTCCGCAACCACCTCGTCCTTGCCCTTTGCGAGCAGTTTTACGTCGTATTCGGTACTGTAATCGAAGTAGTCCTCGATAGCCTCTTTGCCGCGGCCGGTGATTATAAGCACGTCGGTGATTCCGCTCCTTACGGCTTCCTCAACGAGGTAAGATATAGCGGGGCGGTCAACTATCGGAAGCATCTCCTTCGGTACCGCGCGCGCTATGGGAAGCATTCTTGTGCCGAGACCCGCTGCGGGAATAACGGCTTTTGTGATCTTTTTCTGCATATATTGTCCTCACTTAAATTATTTACTGATTTATTTTTCTTTGCGAACAGAATCGTTCACGGCGGGAGCAGGCGGAGCCTCCTCGGAGAAGAAGTCTGCCTTCTTTTCATATCCGCGGAAATGCTCGGCTACTTTATCTATAAATACGTAAGCCGCCGCCCAGTGTGCCGAAAGCATACCCTCACTGCCTCTGTCCGGCAAAATCTCTCCGTAAAGATCCATATAATCGTCAGCCATACGGCGGGAAGTTTCGATTATATCAACTATTTCGGCAAGCTTGCCGTCATCAGGCTCGGCCATGGTCTCATAATCGTAGATCTTGTTGATCTCCGAAAGATAACACATAGACTCAAGATATACCGCCGAGGTTTTACACCTGTTTGCAAGCAGGCGGAGATGGCTTACGGCATCGGGATTCTTCGCAGATTCGATAATATCCTCGTAAGCCTTGGAAATACCCATATATTCGCCCTCGGTATATTTGACGAGCTCGCTGTCCTTATCAAGATGAACGAACGGACGGACGACGCCGTTTATGCGCTGATCTCCGTTCATCCAGCATCCAACGAAGCAGAATCCCGCGCCCCAGAGCTTTCGCAGATCCATATTTGAAAGGCGCAGGCAGGCATCGGCAAACGCGCGAGAGTCGCCTATTCCGAGCTTTTCGGCATAGCGGATAAAGTAATCCTCTGCGCGCAAGGGCGTTATCAGCGCCTCGGCAAGATACGAGATACAGGTCGCGTTCTCGCAGGTGCGCCAATGGTTAGCCGAAATACCGTATACGCTCTCGGATTTAATATCGAAAAGCGTTTTTTCCAGCCCCTTGGTGCTCATCTGCTGGTAGAACATATCCCCATCAAACTCTATCCACGTGTAGAACATGGTGTTCTGCCACTCTTTGTCCTTGATCTCAAGCTCCTCGAGTATCTCGGAGGTGTCAAGCGCACGGTATGCGGGGAGAATACTGCGGGTAATATCCGCAGGAATGAGCTTATCCACGATAGGTCGGAGCACGCGCAGGGCGGAGGCGTCCGGGATATACAGACCCACGCGGAGCTCGGGCCGGTTTTCACCAAACTCAAAATACCATTTATCTTTATTTTCTATCGCGGTAATTATCCTCTTGACGTCGCACGCGCCGCCTCTGATCATCGGCGAAAGATTTCCGTCATAGCCCTCAAGGCTTCGGTCGGGAGAGAGGATCTCATCACCGAGAAATTCCGCTAACTTTTCGGGAGCGTTCTCGCTCGTCAAATCCTTGCCGAAAGCCGCGGTTGCATGACCGCACTCGTGGGAGATCAGCTCAAGAATATCTATATCTTTATAAGCCGCACATACTTTTTTCAGCATCAGTACGGCAACGTCGGGATCGTCGCTTCTCAGCTCCACCGAGAGGGTGACCTCAAGACAGCATTCCTTTGCCGTCTTTATGACCTCACCGAGCCAGTACAGAGTGTATTCTTCTCTTGCGCGCATGTCGTCAAATATCGGCTCCACCTCGGGAATACAGAAATGGCGGCGGTTGTTGATACGGCTTGCGGCAAGCGGATTTTCCGGCACCTGATGGTAAATACCGTAAAAGTATTTGCCGGCAGCGCTTATTTCATTCGTCGGATCCACCGCGTGAAACTGCTCTGCGTAGGAATGGAAGGTTATCGCGTTAAAGCGCATTCGCGCGATTGCGCGGATATATTCTTTTGCGTCCTTTAAGGTATATGAAGATATATCCATCGGGAAATTAAGGTGCTGTCTGATACCGCGGCGGCGGCATTTCGGGCGGACGGTTTTGTCCTGTGAAAAGAAAACGCCGAAGTCAAACTGTCCGGGCAGACAATCGCCGTTTGCATCAAAAAACACGCCCGCGCAAGAGAGCGCCTCGTATACTCCGCAAAGCACGGCAGAAGCACTTCCGCCACATACGGTAAGCGTTTTTCCGTCACCCGAAAGAGAGTACACCTCTCTCTCAAGCGTATCGTCTATCAAGAGAGAAACAACTCGGTCTGCGGACACCGCATCGTCTGTTTTTACAGCGGTCGTATATTTATA
>CAZGHD010000075.1:0-9857 GCA_964525525.1 uncultured Lachnospiraceae bacterium
GAACGCCCGTCCATATCTCGACAACCCTTGCAAGATCGGCAGAGGTAAGGGTAAGCCCCTCGCACTTGGGTGCAAGCTGTCTTACGTTTTCCTCATGGCGAAGCTCCTCGCTCTTAATATCGGCAAGTCTGCGATACCTTTCCTCCATATTTTCCTGCGCGGTATCGGCAGTGTTTTCTGCCTCTATCGCTTCGCGCTCCGCCCTAAGACGGAGAAGCTCACGCTCGCTCTTTTCTTTTTCGTTGAGCTCCGCCGAGGAGAGAGCCAAGTGGGATGCCGCCTCGTCTATCAGGTCGATAGCTTTATCCGGCAGGTATCTGTCGGTGATATATCTTTCGGACAAAACGACCGCGCGGCGCAGAGTATCCTCGGGAATGTGTATTTTGTGGAAGTTTTCGTAATAATGCTTGATGCCCGCAAGAATCTTTGCCGTGTCTTCCATCGAAGGCTCGTTTACGGTAACAGGCTGGAAACGGCGCTCAAGAGCGGCGTCCTTTTCGATGTGCTTACGGTACTCGGTAAGGGTAGTTGCGCCGATGACCTGAATTTCTCCGCGGGAAAGTGCGGGTTTGAGAATGTTCGCCGCGCTTGACGCGCCTTCAGAATCACTCGCTCCTGCACCGACTATATTGTGCACCTCGTCTATGACGAGGATTATATTTCCTGCTTCCTTTACCTCGTTTATAAGTCCGAGGATGCGGGACTCAAACTGACCTCTGAACTGCGTTCCCGCAACCAAAGCGGTTATATCAACGAGATATACCTCGCACTCGGAGAGCTTATACGGAACGTTGCCGTCCACTATTCTCTGTGCGAGAGCCTCGGCGATAGCCGTTTTACCAACACCAGGCTCGCCTATCAGGCAGGGGTTATTTTTCTGACGTCTGCAAAGTATCTGAATAACACGGTCAAGCTCTCTTTCGCGTCCGACTATTCTGTCAAGCTCGCCGTTTGCCGCCTTTGCGGTAAGATTGCGGCAAAAGCCGTTTAAAAACTTGCGTTTCTTGTCATTTTTATCTTTTTCGGATTTTTTACCGTTTTTCGTGTTATCTTTAGAATCGTTTCCGGCAGATTTCGCGCCGTGAGAATTCATGAGCTTTGAAAAATCGATCGCCGGAATATTTCCGTCCTCTCCGTCCGCGCCGTCACCGAAGTTCAGAACGTCGGGAAGATCGGAGTTAGACATAAGATTTTCCATCTCGTTTTCCATCTGCTCAATATCTTCTTCAGACATACCCATCTTACTTAAAATATCGTTTACAGGCTTTATACCGAGCTCCTTTGCACATTTAAGACAAAGTCCCTCGTTTATCTGCTTATCATTTTCAACTCTGGTAATAAAAACTACTGCCATCCTCTTATGGCATCTTGAACACATTTGCATATTTTGCATATTAATCCGAACCTTTCGTTTTGCGGTTTCTTTGCTTATGTTTTACTCTACCGTTTTTGCTCCCGCGGGCATTCTCTCAGAACGCTCCGAGCTTTTCATATAATCGTAAAAATACTTACATATTGCAAACAGTGCGGCAAAAACGGTAACACAGCACACTGTTATCTTGACCGAATACGGCATACCCGGGAAAGCTATCATAGCAAATATAGCGGCGTAGAATATGCAAACCGCAAGCTTGCCGCACCACGCACTTGCTACGACGACCTTCTTTCTCTTGAACAGGAATATAGCTCCCGCGCCCATAAGCAGTTCTTTGGCTACACAAGCAGCAAGCAGCCACCACGGGATTATAGAGTCGATAAACAGGCAGATAAGAACAACGCACTGCATCAGCTTATCTGCAAACGGATCGAGTATCTTTCCTATGTTGGTGACCCAGTTGTTTCTGCGGGCGAGAATTCCATCCACGACGTCGGTCAGTCCCGCCAAAACAAACACCGCGAGTGCCCACCAATGTTCGTCCGAGAAAAACAGTACCACGAACAGAGGAACCATCAATATTCTTATACATGAGAGAATGTTGGGAATGTACTTTGCTTTCATCACTTTTTATCCTTCTATAATTTACGGACACGCCGTTTTCTTTCGTTATTAATTATGTCTTAAAAGAGTGCGGATAGCATACCGAGCAGGTTAAGCTCTGAAACTCTTTTTACTATAAGTGTCTTTTGTATTACGCCGTCGTTAAACCACTCGGAATTAAACGGTTCAAGCATTGAGATCACCGGCGGAAACAGCTTGCAAAGCAGGATGACCGCGAACGCAGCGCTGAGAAGTCCGAAAACGAATCCGAGCAGCTTGTTTGCGCTTCTTATAACCGGGAGCTTTGCGAAAAATTCTATTATAGCTGTAATAATAAACAGTAAAACAAGCGACACGATAAACAGACCGATAAACGCTACCACGTTTGACACAAGAGAAACTATTGGATCTGATATGCTTTTTGCAAGTTTGTCAACCACCTCGGTGCTTGCCGCGGTGTTTGAGCCGTATTCAGCTTGAAGATTTGCGCTGTCTGCGCCGAATTTTGAAATAAGCTGTGAGAACGCATCAGGGAAATCGGCAAACAGCTTTGACAGATCGTACCCTTCTCCGTTATGAGTAAGCAAGGACATAAGAGTAGATTTGACCGATCCGGTTATCGGCGAAGAGAAGACCTTTGTCGACAGAATAGCGGACACGGTGGGAGTAAACACCCACGCCGCTACGAACGCAACGAGAGTGGAAACGAGAGACATAAAGGATTTTATAAATCCGCGTCTGACACCGCTCGTTATAGCTACTACCGCGACGACAATAACTATTATATCAAGAATCAAGCTCATTTTTGGTGACCATACCTTTCGTACTAACTTGAAGTTTGTGCGTTTTTGCGTAGCAAAACGTCTGCTGCCTTTTGCGGACAAAGCACAAACTTTATGAGTCTGAAAATTCATTTTCAGACTTCGCCATCACTTCATTCAAAATTAACCGTTACCACAGATGAGTTATAAGCCACGGCGGCGTTGACCGAGCCGCCGATAGCAGACGGATAAACTACGATCGATTTACCGCCGGACGCGCAGCTTGCCGTTTTCTGTTCACCCACCGTCGGGTCTATGAGAACGACCGAATTATCAATCAAAACGTACAGCTTGTCATCGAACATCTCTGCGTCAGTGATCTTTCCGTACACGCAGTCGTTATATACCACGCCGCCCTCGTTATCAAATAAAACGATAGACGTTTCAGACGCGTTTTTGTTCTTTTTGTAAAACAAAGCAGACAAGTCCTCACCGAGCGCAGCGCGGGAGAGTATCTCGTCTTTTACCGTAACCGTTTTCAGCAGTTCCCCTTCGCTTGAATATACGTACGCGCCGCCGTCGGTCACTACGGTAAATCCACCGTTTTTATTATATTCAGCAGTCATCGGAAATCTTCCGTTTATCGTTACCGCTCTGTCCTCTGTTTTCCCTGACGTATCGCAAAGCAGTATCTCCGTGCAGCAATCCCCGCCCTCTGCGTAAAACGAAAGAACAATCAACTGCTCACCGTCCTCGCTGAGCAGGACGTCCATCACGTATTTGTTTTTATAATATTCACCTATACGCTTAAAGTCTTTGTTATAAACGTATATCGCGTACGGATATTCTCTGGTCGAGGTAACTACCACGTAATTTCCGCTGTCGCTGACGGCGGCATCAGTTACCGCGTAGCCAAATTCTTCGGAAAATAATTTTGAATACGAATTAAATACCGAGTAAGTTTTCCCTTCAGAGTCATATGCTAAAAAGTACTTTTCGGACACCGCAACGCACGGAGCGTTATATGATACCGTTTGAGACAGAATTTTGTTTCCGCTGATAGAATACAGCGAAATATTCTTTTTCCCCGCCGTGAGAATGTCCCCTCTGAACACCTCGGTACATGAAACGCCGTCGGTATCGAAATTTATGGTAGAAAATTTAGCACCCGAGCTTGCGACGTTAAAATCACGAAGCATATACTGAAGATTTTCATAAGTTATAGACTCTCTGAACACGAGAAGCATCACCGAAACGAAAAGGACGAGCAACACCAGCGTAAGATACTTGAATACCCGCAGTTTACGCGCGACCGAGATATAGTATTCGTTTACCTTATGCACTTTTTTCGGAGTTTTTATTTTAATTTCTTCCGACATACCGCTCCTCCTTTCAAAAATTGTTATATGCAGCTTAATACATAACCTTATTTAAGTAAAGTCCCTCGGGCGGCGCGGTAAGTCCCGCGCGCGAGCGGTCTTTTGCGGCGATTATTCCGTCTATATCTGACGGAAGAATTCTTCCCTCTCCGACAGACACGAGCGTACCCACCATGATCCTTACCATATTGTAAAGAAATCCGTTTGCCGCTACTCTGAACTCAAGAACGCCGTCAGAAAAATCAACGTCAAAATAGTATATCTCACGCACCGCGTCACTTATACTGCTTCCCGCAGACATAAACGAGGTAAAATCGTGTTCGCCTACCATCGCAGAAGCGGCGGTGCGGATATTTTTGAGCACTGCGTCATCTACCGCAAGGTAATGCATCCACGCGCGCTCAAAATAGAACGGATTCCGCGCAGACTCGGTGTATACGAGATATTTGTACTCTTTACCTTTTGCCGAGTACCTCACATGAAACGAGTCGTCAACCTCTTTGGCAGAAAGCACGCCAATATCGTTTGGCAAAAGCGAACACATAGCGCGGGGGATGTTTTCTGTTTTGATATTTGAATGAGGCTCGGACGGTTTCACGGTTACGAAAAACTCGTTTGCGTGAACGCCTGCGTCGGTTCTCGAGCATCCCGTTACTTCGCACGGAGCCGCGAACAGCTTTGATGCCACATCGGTGAGCACCCGCTGGATACTCTGCGCGTTGTTCTGCGCCTGAAAACCGTGATACGCAGTGCCGATATAAGAAATTTTAAGCAGATATTTCATAGTCTAGTTTATATCGCGCCGAAGTAGATGTTCGCAAATACCAGGAGCGCGCAGAATATCACGCTTCCTATTATCAAGAGATAGTCTCTTGCCGCAAAGCGAAGCACGGTCATTCTCGTGCGCCCGTCGTCACCGCGGTAGCATCTGCATTCCATAGCTACTGCAAGATCGTCCGCGCGGCGGAAAGCCGACACGAAAAGCGGAACCAAAACGGGAACGAGAGCCTTACCTCTTTCGATGATACTGCCGGTAGAGAAATCCGCGCCTCTTGCCTTTTGCGCGTTCATTATCTTATCGGTCTCCTCAAGCAGAGTCGGGATAAATCTGAGCGCGATAGTCATCATCATAGCAAAATCGTGTACCGGTACCTTGATCTTTTTAAGCGGAGCGAGCAGCTGCTCTATTCCGTCGGTAAGCGCGATCGGTGTAGTGGTGTAGGTAAGAATCAAGCTGCTTCCCATTATAAGAACGATTATTCTCATCACCATGATTCCGGCAGTCTTTAGTCCTTCGGGGTAGACTTTGATTATCCACCAGGAGAAAAGCGGCTCCTTACCGGTGGTAAAAAGAATGTTCATTATCGCGGTAAACACGATTATATAGAGAAGCGGTTTCACGCCTTTGAACAAGATGGACAGGGATACTCGGCTGACCGCGATAAGGAATATCACGGAAAGCAGCACCGCCGCGTACGCAACTAGACTTTTAGCAATAAATATCGCGGTAATATAAAGTATCGCAACTATGATCTTTGCTCTCGGATCGGCTTTGTGTATGACCGAATCGCCGGGATAATACTGACCGAGGGTTATATCCTTCATCATTTCAGACCGCCTCCTATCCCGAGCAGAGCCGCTATCTTCTCTGCCGCGTAGTCTACGGTATATACGTCGTGAGGAAGATCAAGACCGAGTTCTATCAGACGCTCGTTTATTCTCGTGATATGCGGAATATCAAGTCCGACCTCGCAAAGCATCGCCGCGCGACCGAACACCTCACTGCAGGTACCGTTCATATAAAGAGAACCTTTATAAAGCACCGCTACGTTATCGCAATACTGCGCCATATCTTCCATACTGTGGCTGACGATGATGACGGTAGTACCGCTGACTCTGGAGAAATTCTTAACTCCGTCAAGTATCTCTCTGCGTCCGCGCGGATCAAGTCCCGCCGCCGGCTCGTCAAGCACGAGTACGTCCGGCTTCATAGCAATAACGCCCGCTATCGCGGCGCGGCGACGCTGACCGCCTGAAAGATCAAACGGAGATTTATCAAGAAGCGAGCGGTCAAGATTAACGAAATCTGCCGCGGTCTCAACTCTCTCTGCGATCTCCTCGTCAGGTATCTTCATGTTTCTCATACCGAAGCCAATATCCAGGCGCACCGTCTCGTCAAAAAGTTGATACTCCGGATACTGCATAACCAGTCCCACGCGGAAGCGCACGTCTCTTATCTTCTTCGGCTCGTCCCAAATATCCTTTCCATCAAGAAGAACTCTTCCCGAGGTAGGTTTGAGCAGGCCGTTGAGCATCTGAACGAGAGTGGATTTACCCGAGCCGGTATGTCCTATAAGACCGGTTATTTTTCCGGTCTCGATTTTCAGATCTATATTTTTGAGCGCGGTCATTTCATACGGGGTCTTTGCACCGTAAACGTATGAAACTCCTTCAAGCTCTATAATTGCCATTTGCAAACTCTCTTTTCTCTAACTTATTGTTGTTTACTTCTGTTCTCTATTGCCGAAGCTACCGCCGCCGCGATAGTCTCCGCACACTCGGAGTCACCGAGAAGACGCTGGTCAAAATCCGCGCCCATAAGATTCAGCTTCCAGAGAAGCTCCACCGTCTGCGGAACGTCAAGTCCGACAGAGCGGAGACGTTCGGGATCACTGAACACGTCCTTCGGCTTACCGTCAAGAAATACCTCTCCGTCGTCAAACACTATAACTCGGTCGGCTCTCGCCGCCTCATTCATATAGTGGGTTATGTGGATAACGGTTATTCCCTTTTCGCGGTTGAGCTTTTCTATCGTGCTCATAAGCTCCTCGCGTCCGAGAGGATCAAGCATCGCGGTTGACTCGTCAAAAATAATGCATTTCGGAAGCATCGCGATTATTCCTGCGATAGCGATACGCTGTTTCTGTCCTCCAGAAAGCTTGTGCGGCGCGTGCTTTGCGTACTCGGTCATACCGACCGCCGAAAGAGCCTCGTCAACTCTTTTTCTGATCTCATCCGAGGGGATACCGAGATTTTCCGGACCGAACGCAACGTCCTCCTCTACGATAGTCGCAACTATCTGGTTATCTGGATTCTGAAACACCATACCGACAGTACGGCGGACGTCAAACATATCGTCCTCTGTCATATCCGGCGAGGTTATGTCCTTACCCTGCACGAATATCTTGCCCGCAGTGGGAGTCAGTATCATGTTGAGCAGTTTTGCGAATGTGGATTTACCCGAGCCGTTATGCCCGAGCACGGCAACGAACTCGCCCTCGTTTATTTCAAGTGATATATCTTTTATCGCGGGAACGCTTATCCCGTCGTCAGTTTCATAAGAAAACGCGAGATTTTCGGTTTTTATAAAAGCTTGGGACATTTTTTCCTCCAAGAAAAATCAGATCTCATCAGGCTGCCAGCGGGCAGACGCGCCTGCGGGCAGAGCCGCGCCCGTCTGTCTGCAGGGCAGACCGAGCTCGGATGCGGTGACCTTTCCGCCAAAGCGCGAGCAAACGTGAAGCTCGAGCAGATACGCCATAGAAAGCGGAGAAAGCCCTGTCGTATAAGAATTTATGAGAAAGAACGCAGGCTTGTCCGAAAGCAAGCCGGACGTGAGGCGAACAAGCTCGTCAACCGCTTCCTCTATTTTCCACACCTCGCCCGAAGGTCCTCTACCGTAAGACGGAGGATCCATTATTATTCCGTCGTATTTATTGCCGCGTCTTATCTCACGCTCAACGAACTTTTTACAGTCGTCGACTATATATCTTATCGGTGCGTCTCCAAGTCCTGACAGGACGGCGTTTTCCTTTGCCGCCGCTACCATTCCCTTTGCGGCATCAACGTGACACACCGACGCACCTGCCGCCGCCGCGGCAACCGTTGCGCCGCCGGTGTAGGCAAAAAGGTTCAGAACTTTAGCTCCTCCGCGGCGGCGGATAATATCCGAAAACCAATCCCAGTTTACCGCCTGCTCGGGAAACAGACCCGTATGCTTAAAGCCCATGGGCTTTATGTTAAAGCGCAGATCGCCGTAAGATATTTTCCAGCTTTCGGGAAGCTTATGCTCGTTCCACGCGCCGCCGCCCGCTCTTGAACGGCGGTAGGTAGCGTCAGGGCGTTTCCATTCGGGAGCCTTGCGCGCGCCGCGCCAGATGACCTGAGGGTCGGGACGCACGAGCACGAATTTTCCCCAGCGCTCAAGACGCTCTCCGTCAGAGCAGTCAAGCAATTCATAGTCTTTCCATTTATCGTTTAAAAACATAGTTATCTCCGAAATTATTTGTTGTAAAATTCACTCAGTCTTGAATTTCCGCTGTGCGCGTGGCACACCGCAATCGCAAGCGCGTCTGCAGTATCGTCCGGCTTTGGAGGCACGGACAGACCGAGAAGGTGGGTTACGAGAGTTATAACCTGATTTTTTTCCGCGCGCCCGTATCCAACCACTGCCTGCTTTACCTGAAGCGGTGTATATTCAGACACCCTCACTCCGTGCTGTTTGGCTGACAGGAGAATAACTCCGCGAGCCTCTCCGACGATTATACCGGTCGTGCGGTTGGTACCGAAAAACAGTTCCTCCACCGCCATATCGTCCGGCGAATATTTTTCAAACAGCTCGTTCATGCCGCCGTATATCATTTGGAGACGGTCTTCAACCGGAAGTCCTGCAGGGGTCGTAATAGCCCCATAGCCAAGCACGTGAAACCGTGACGCCTCGTATTCTACTACCCCCCAGCCGACTATCGCGTAGCCGGGGTCAATGCCGAGAATTCTCATTGTCTACAAAAATCCCCATTTTACTATTATTGAACTTTAATTATACCACATAAACGCCCAATAGTCAAAGTATTTTTAATAATATTACATTATTTTTTATATATTTTTTTGAAATTTTCACCCGTGAAGCAGCGAGTGTCGAAAACAGCTCGCGTTTTTACTGATTTTTCATAAAATTTCCAAATATCGGCATGACTAAAATCCGCATCGTGAGGAATGATAATA
This sequence comes from uncultured Lachnospiraceae bacterium, assembly GCA_964525525.1. Classification (GTDB taxonomy): domain Bacteria; phylum Bacillota; class Clostridia; order Oscillospirales; family CAG-272; genus RGIG2161. The sequence goes on from CAZGHD010000075.1 coordinate 9,123, forward strand.
TCGGCGAAAAAATATTTCGCACAAGCGAACGCATTTGAATTTAATTAACTTTTTATGCCGCCGCAGGGCGGCGGAATGGAGATTAATATGATACTTGACCGTATAGCGTTGGTCCTCGCCATAATCGGCGGTCTTAACTGGGGAAGCATCGGACTGTTCAGCTTCGATATAGTCGCGTGGATATGCGGCTCGGCAGACTCGGTAGTCGCGAGAATAATCTACACAGTGGTCGGCCTTGCCGCCGTTTGGTGCATTTCTCTGCTCTTCCGCTCAAGAGACGAGCTTGATGAACGCGTTGACCGCAGAATGTAAAACGAACAAAACAAACAAAAAAGCCGTACCGCGGCAGTTTCCGCGGTACGGCTTTTTGACTTTTTCTGCAGTATATCATGCCTCGCGTGTCTTTAGCGCGTTAAATCGTTAAATTTTTCCTTAAACTTTTCAAAAAAGCATTGACTTGATGTCAGAGAAACTGTATAATATAGAGTAGAATATTATTTTTACCAAAGGGGAATAAATCAATGAACAGAGTTTATAACTTTTCCGCAGGTCCGTCCATGCTTCCGCTTCCTGTTCTCGAACAGGCAGCAGCAGAGATGATGTGCTATAAAGATTCCGGTATGTCGGTTATGGAGATGAGCCACCGCTCTCCCGTATACGAGGAGATAATCAAAGAAGCAGAGGCAGACCTCCGCAAGCTTATGAATATCCCGGACAACTATAAAGTGCTTTTCC
>CAZGHD010000076.1:0-9827 GCA_964525525.1 uncultured Lachnospiraceae bacterium
TACATATAACCTCGTAGGGCGGGGGTTCGGAATGAACTTCGTTCATTCACCCGCCCCCCGGTACGGACGGATTACCGCGAAACGGGCAAGGCGTAGAGAAATATACTCGCCGATAAAATACACGTTGCCTTGCCTTGCGAAAATCCTAAAAATGGGGCCCAACCCATTTTCATGATTTTCCCATAGGGATATTTACATATAACCTCGTAGGGCGGGGGTTCGGAATGAACTTCGTTCATTCACCCGCCCCCCGGTACGGACGGATTACCGCGAAATGAACCCCCGCCGAGATCCTACGATTACGTCCACCCGCTGTCATCCTGAGCGTGGAATGACCGAAGGTCATTCAAGTCGAAGGATCTCGGGTGGACTCCACTCAGGATGACACGGCGGGGGATGTCCCGCAAAACAAAAAGGTGTACTCGCGTACACCTTTTTTATATTATTCTTTATCGTCGTCAGATTTTGAAGACTTGAATATGCTCTTCTTTTCGTCCTCGTCCTCATCCTCGTCCTCCTCGTCGGGAAGCTCGAGCTTGGTGACCTCTGCCCACTCGACGCGGCGGTCGGTGATCTGGGTGACCTTGATGTGGAGATTACGGTAATCCACCTCGGGACAGGTACCGTCCTGCGGGATCTCGGAGAAGCAGCTGAAGATAAGTCCGCCGAGAGTGGTGAACCCTTCCTCCTCGTCCTCTCTGTCGAAAGATACGCCAATCTCGTCTCCGAGCGCGGTAAGCTCAAGGCTGCCCTGCGCGCGCCAAACGTTTTCGCCGATCTTTTCAATATCCTTCGCGTCCTCTTGGTCGAACTCGTCGTAAATGTTACCGACGATCTCCTCAAGCAGGTCTTCCATAGTGACAAGACCGCTGGTGCCGCCAAACTCGTCAAGAACGATAGCCATATGTATCTTCTTGGACTGCATATCGCGAAGAAGTACGTCAGCCTTAACGCTCTCGGGCACGAAGTAGGGTGAATAGATCAGTTCTTTTATAGATTTGGGCTGGGGGGAGCGGAGATTAAGCAGGAATTTTCTTGATGAAAGAATACCAATGATGTCGTCAACGTCCTCCTCGTACACGGGGAAACGGGAGAGACCGCTTTCAACTATGGTAGCAACGATGTCCTCGGGCGACTCCTCGATCTCCTCGAGCGAGAGCGCGGTCATATCGGTGCGGTGAACCATAAGGTCAGCAGCGGTGGAGTTGTTGAACTCGAAAATGTTTTCGATCATTTCCTTTTCGGTGGTCTCGATAGAGCCTTTTTCCTCGCCGATGTCCACCATCATACGGATCTCCTCCTCGGTGACCTCCTCGCTCTCCTCGCCGGGCTTAACGCCAAACAGACGGGCAACGATGTTGGTAGACGCCGAGATGAACCAGATAACGGGGCGGAGCACGACGGACAGCGCACGGACAACGCCGGACGCGCCGTAGGCGATCTGCTCGGAATACTTCATAGCTATGCGCTTAGGCACGAGCTCGCCGAGCACGAGGGTGAAATAGGACAAAATGACCGTGATAATAACGACAGCGACGGTACGCATAGATCCTTCTCCGAGGCCGAAAAGATTTTCGATCCACGGTGCGAGAGAGTCCGCAAACGAATCCGCCGCGAACGCACTACCAAGGAATCCGGCTAAAGTGATACCGATCTGTATCGTTGAGAGAAAGTTAGTCGGTGACTCAATAAGCGGCAACAGCTTTTTAGCTTTTTTGTCGCCTTCCTCTGCCAAACGTTTGATCTTGTTGTCGTTAAGAGAAACGACTGCGATTTCTGTTGCGGCAAAGAAAGCGTTGATCAAAATAAGAATGACCTGAATAAGCAATTGCCGCCATAAAGGGCCTGCGTCCAAAATATTTTCCTCCTTGATTTTGCCTCACGATAGCGTGAGGGCATTATTATGTAGGATATATTATATAATACAATTCCACTTTTGTCAAGGTTTATTTGGCTTTTTATCCGGTTATCTTACCGCTGCCGTCAATCGAAACGCCCCAAGATTCTGTAACGGCACCCGCAGGCTTGCTCTGTATTGCCTCGGCAAACACTTCAACGACCTGCTTGTATCCGTCCTCTTCTGCGAGGGTAATAGAGGATGCGAGCAAATTGGGCGTGCTGTTTCCGGGTTCAACTGGAGACGAGTAGTAATAGATATTTCCATCGCCGCTTATCCAGCCGGACGCCGGAGAAATATCAAGCGATGCTGACGCCTTTCCGACTATGTTTCCGTCCCCGTCCACCCAGTAGGTGACCAGACGGACGCGGAGATACGCGGCGACGTTTCCGGTGTTCTTGACGGTGATGCTCGATTTTGCCGTGCCGTTAAAGGTTTCGCTCACCGTGCAGGCAACGTTGGCAGGGACGAAAGAGTTTTCCTCGGTCTGCGATCTTGCGAACATATATGCAAAGACCGTCCCGCACAGCGCGGCCGTAAGTAAAAGAGAAAGAGTGATGATAACGACCGTTTTTTTCTTTGCTTTCATCATTGTTCTCCTTTTACATTTTTTACGACCGAGCTGTGACCGTTGAGCCATTTATGCTCTTGCACGCTTTTTCCGAAGGTCACCGTCGTTCCGTCCGGGTTTTGGTGTTCAAGCACCGAAGCTGCATCATCATAACGCCACGACCAGTCGTTTTGCTGTGTGACGGTGTAATTTCCGAGCGCAAGATCGTGCACGGTAACGCTGTTGTTACCGGTCACGGTAACGTAGATAACGTCGCCCGTGTCGTCGTTCTTTATCTCGTAGACGAAGACCTGATCTTCCTCTGCTGCGCCGTTTCTGTCGATCGTAAAATCGCCTGCCATTTTTGTGAACTTGGCGTAGAAGATATTTCGTTCGGTTTCGCTCAGCTTGGATTTGTTCGGAGTAAATCGGCCATCAGAACCGACCGTACCGTATTCTGCCGAAACTCTTTGCGTACAAGCTTCATCGAGATACCATCCAACGAATGCGTAATATTGATTTGCGGTAGGCAGAGAGCCGGAAAGAGACTCCGTGCCGGAAATAACTTCAATGGTGCTGGACAGCCAGCCACCTACGTCAGGTACAGCGACGTATTCCGCCACGTACTGTATCGGAGCGTAATAAAAAATAATAACGTTAAGACCATTGTTGTCGTCATCCTCACGGATGGTTATGGTTTGATTTTTTTCCGAAACGCAGGTATAGCCTGTAATATCCAAAGCGGTTTCGGTAAGATCCGATCCGTACGGAGCATTACCGGATTTGGAATCAGCAAGGGAGGTAGTCGTATTATACTCGTAATAATGTACCTGATACGGATAATCGTTTCTTTCATAGAACAAGTAGAGCTCCGTACCGCTATGAGTAATAGTTATACCGTATCCACCGTCTGAGGAAGAATAATTTGCCACACTCTGCTCGCCGTCGGATAGTATGATAGGCACTTTACTATCATTATTGATCAAAGAGAATCCGGATATTTCCTGTGGGGTAATATAAATCGTATTTCCTATAAGACCGACGCCCTCGATATGCGTTTCGGTCTCCTCGTATCCTCCGGACCCGTCAATAGCATAATTTGATTTTTCGGTGTCGGTGGCGTTCAGTTTTTCGAGCATAAAATGCACGGCGTAGTAAGCACTGGTGGTATTGGGCGTGTAGTAGAATGTGATTACATTGTTTTCCGTTCCGACCCAATTGCCGTTTTCGTCTTCCTTGACCTCCAATACCAGTCGTTTATAAAACGCGTCCGGAACCATATCGGGATATTCTTTAAAGCGTTCGGTAACTACAGCCGAGGTGGTGGTATAGGTTTCCGTATCCATCACCACGTTGGTTTCCTTGTTAACGTATCGAACGGTATAAGAAATGTTATCTGCTTTTACGTAATAGAAAGTATAAACGTTATGCTCGGGGTGGTCCTTGTCAGCCTCCGCCTGAATGGTGATCGAGTGTGAGCTGACGGTAGGGAAATAGCCCTTGTTATAAGTACTGTAAAGCTGGTTGTACGGATCTCCCGCCTTTGCGTTGAAGGTACGGGTAGAACCGCCGTAGGCGTAACCGGTTGAATCGTCAGCAACCTTAACGCTCGGATTTGTCTTCAAAACGTAGCTTATATGATACGGCTGGGGAGAATGGCTGCTCCATTCCGCAAAGATATTTATATCGCGGTTTATAGGCATATTCAGCGGAGAAAACGCCTTTTTCTGTCCGTTTTCCATATAGAACCAACCGGCAAAGGTAAGATCTAATAATCCGTCTCCGCTGCGGGTGGGCGTTTCGACCACGCCTATGATTTCACCGTGCCTTACTCCGGCGGAATAGTACGAATTGCTGGATGTATTGTTCTCAAAGGAGAGCATTTCATCATAGGTTGTAAAGAACCGTACGGTATGCGTTTCAGGAACCCAATTTGCGTACAGGATCAATCCGCTTGCGGGCATTGTTGCTGAAGAAAGATCTATCTTTGTTCCCGGTATACATTGTTCGGTGGTGTACCATCCTTCAAAATAATAGGCGTTTTCTTCAAGGGTGGAGGGATACTCAGGCTCGAAGTTCTCATCTAAAACGCTTTCTACTTCACTAAGGTTGGATAACTTTGTGAGATAAGGAACGGCTAAATTATTAACTAAATATTCTCCGTGGTTTTTCATTGCAAAGGAGTTATTCGCCCGGCTGTAATAGAAGTTTACATTATAGCCCTTTTCATACATTTTAGCCTGTTCTTCAGTAAGATCGATATCTTCACCATCACGGAATATAGCTGTATATCCTTCAAGCGCTGGTTGGGTTTGACCGTAGATAGATGAATCATCACAGGTGTCATAAGAGTCAATCAATTTATATGTAACACCATTTAGCGTTTTGGTCGTTAAATCTGTAGTATCTTCACCAGCCAAAACAGGAACCCATATTCTGTAAACAAATAATTTGGGCACATTCCAATTCACGCTATCTGTTCCGTTTTCCCAGAAACAGAGATAGGAAACGGTCGTTTCATCCGTAAAAATCGGATCAAATAGCAATTGATAGTCCAACTTTTCGTAATTACCTTTGATTGTTTGGTTAGCATTACGTTGAGAATAGTAAACGTGATGTTCACCGTTCCACGCACTTACAAATGCTTCTGTACCATTCCAGCCATTCTGATTTTTTGATATATCTGTTCTGGTTGCGGAGTCAAACACCGCACAGGGCCACAGCTCGGATATGTCCTGTCCGTAACCTGCGGTAAACTCAATGTAATGATAGGTGTTTTCGCCGGAGGTAAGTGTGCCGAGTGTATAATTACGTGATTTGCCTTCCGCATTTAATTGTGGCAGTTTTGTAACCGATCCTGCTTTGTCTGTTTTAAAAATGTCATTCAGCAAGGTTTCATCATTAGATGTATTTGTGCCGGTTGCACCAAAGGAATAGGTGGAGCCACCGATTATCTTCACACTATCGTAAGTTTCGGCAATGCCATCACCATTATCGTCAGTGCCTGTTCCTGTAGTGGCGGCATAGTAAAAGCGCAGTGTATATTCTTTCGGTTTATAATGCACATTGACAACAGTTGATCCGTCACCCTCTACAAGAACGTTTGTATCAGCAGTTTCATAGACAAAATATGTTGTGTCTATCTCGCAGGCATCATCGTGGGTATGCTCCTCGTTCTCACAGGACAGGCAATCGTCAGTATGTGTGTGTGCCGTAGCAGAGCAGTTTTTCGTTGCGGCAACGGTATTATAGCTATCTTGTGATGGGGATTCTAAATTTTTTACAGTGATATTGTCGTAATCACTTCCTGTACCGAGATAGTACCAAGTGTCGCCATAATAGAAAAAGTTATAGTAGGTTGTTTGCCGGTTCGGCCTATAAGCATATTTATACACGTTACCTTCCGTTGGAGTTCCTACTTGTTTAACGAGATCATTATATACAGTCTTTACAGTATTATCATTTGTCTCCGCAGCCGGGGTTAAAGTGGTTGTTGTATAGCACGATATGCTACATATATGCTCTTCCTCCGTACAATTGCCGTAGCAACCGTTTTCTGCGCTGTGAGTATGCTCGGCAATACCGCAAATCCGGGCTGTAGCCAAATCGTCGCTTCCGGAAACGTATTCACCGGATTTTTCCGACACGATTCTGCTGCCGAGATAGTTATCGTCAAGCCAATATACCACAGTATAGGTGGTATCCACCGTTTCCCACTGTGCCTGATAACGGTAATTATACTGTGGGATAGTAGATACCAGACTTGTAGAAACGCCGTCCGGCAAGGCATCGTCCCATTCGCCGTTTCCGTTTGTATCAATGGCTGTGAGCTTCCAGCCCTTAAAGGTATATCCGTGTCTTATGGGGTCGTTCACAATAAACGGCGTTCCGTAACGGGCATAGATCGGGTCTACGCCGTAGCCGCCATTGAGGTCAAACTGTATGAGATAATAGTTTCTGTCGTAATAACATTCAAACACCGTACTTCCGTCCGCTGCAACGCTTTCCGGAATATGGTACATCTTGGTAAATCCGACCGTGTTACCGGCGTTTGCCATCAGATATTCGTTTGAAATTATAGTGCCCGTTTCTGTCTTGTCGGTATGATAGCGGGTGGGGTCCTCTGTGTAGAGGTCGTCGTTTATGTTCTGAAAAAAATATTTGATGGCAAAATTAACCTTGATAGGCTTATAATACACCTTGATTTCGATATTTTCATTAACGGAAGCATAGTCTAAATTAAGTGTAGCCGCGCTTTCGTCGCTGTCGTCAATTACACCGTTCTCATTGGTATCTCTATAAGGCGCAAATCCGAGAAAAGTTGGGGATACTACGCTTTGCTTGAAGTCTGTGCCCTTTAATATCGTTGCGGTATAAGGGCTGTAGATAGCCGATTCCGTGCCGCTTCCGAGGCTGGCAATATCAAGATATTTTACGGTGATAGTAATGTAATCGTTAACGTCCGCAGCTCTTGTCATTGAAAACGTAACGGGGGCAGAGTTCTCTGTCGCCACGTATCTCGTCTGTGAAAAATCGGTAATCTGCAAAGCGGATTGCTGCTCGGGAATGACGGTTACACAAACCGCGTCGCTGAACACCGTCTCCTCAGCGCTCCTGACGGCGCACCTTATGTACGTGCTGTCAGACTCGTCAAGCATATTTTTAACAAGGGCGTACGATACCTCGCAGTTCTGTTCCGTTTTGTCGTAAATATTAACCCATACGGCGTTTTTTACGTCAAGCAATATCTGCCATTGGAAGGAAGGGGCCTCTATTCCTTCTGTTTCTGCCGATAAAACTATTTTGTTTTCTTGCTCGATTACAACGCTATCCGTTTGTTGACCGTCTAACGTGATCTTTACGGACTTTTCTGCTGCAAAAACTGTAGGTGCAGAGTAGGATATTGTCGAAAAAAGCGTGGAAAGGCAAAGCAACAACGATATCAATCTGGTTCTGTTCTTCACTTGACTGCACCCCCTTAACTCTTGGCAGAAACGGATGCCCAAGCCTCGGTGACCGAGTCAAATCCGTTTGACTGCACGACGTATGCGGTAAGATCTATCTTGATGCCGGTCATAGACGCTATCTCTGATTTGGTGATCTCATCGCTTACGGTTATCTTGCCGCCGTCCGAAATAATATCGGCGTCGGACAGAGTATCGTTCGGGGCAAGCGCGCGGTAGTAAACGTACTCACTGCCGTCAAGATAGCTCCAGCCGTCTGCGACCGACCAGCTCAGACCGTTTATCGAAAAAGAATTCCCCGTTTTAGTCCAGCCGCCGGAAAGCTCTATCTTGACGAAAACGTACGTAGCTGACTCACTGCCGCCGAAAGAGACGACCGCTTTTTTGGTCAGGTCTACCCCGGGAATTATAAAAGCGGAACCGTCGGCAAAATCGCCCGTCTCGGTGAGGGCGAGAGTACCGAACTTGATCACTCTTGCCGAGTCCTCTCCCTCTGAACGGGTACTGTATTTTGCGTAAAGCCCGCTTGTAAAGTGCATGGAAAACAGGGTCAGGCAGAAAAGGACCGCAGCCGCGCACATTGGAATATTAAGTTTTGATCTGCTTTGCTTTGACATTTTCCGCTTGATCCTTTCCGTGTTATTTTATATCGTTTTTCAGTTTTTCTATCTCGTCGATTATCTTTTGGCGTTCCTCGTCGTCCTTTTTCTTCTCGCGCAGGCGCGGGAGCTCGACCAGAGCGATCGCCGCCGCGATGACGCACAGCGTGCCTATCGGACTTTTGAGGAAATCAACTAATTTTCCTATATAAGGCACGGTGAAAACTACCTTGCCCTTGATGCGGGACAGCTCGATCGGCCGGTCGGCGGCGTTGTTCGCGTCGCCCTTGGTGGTCGCCGACTCGCCGTCCAGCGCGATTATCCTGTGAACCACGAGCGAGCCGCCGTCCTGGAACACCACGACGTCCTTTTCGCGGTACTCGTCAGCGCGTTTTACGACTATCAGGTCGTCCACCGACAGCTCCGGCTCCATACTTCCGGACAGCACCACGGCCGCGCCGTAGCCAAACGGCATCGGGAGCTTGTCTCCCACCAGACTGCCCGCGTTGGCGTAATATACGTTCACGCCCAGCACCGTGCCGCAAAGGATAAGCAGCAAAAGGCGCAAAAGCGATTTTATGCTGAATTTTTTAGGCTTAGGATCTTTCAACTTTTTCTCCAAAGGTGTAGATTTTTGATCAAATCACGCTCTCTCGCGGCGGTCGCGCTTGCCGATGAAGATAAGCACGAGCATCACTGCGGCAGAGATTGCGCCGATCGCGATTATCAGCGCAAAATTCACGCTGTCGCCGGTCTGAGGCGGAAGGATTCCGCCGTCGCTGCCGCCCTGGTCCGCGCTTGTTTTTGCGGTAGTCTTTATAACTATCGTAAAGGTAAGGTCTTGTTCTACGGCGAGATTGCCGAGCATGGTGTCAAGCCCGTCGTCCCCGCTCTCAAACGGCCAAAGCCAGTCGAGGGTGTAGTAGGTGTATCTGCCCGCCGAAAGGGTTGCCGAGTCCTCGGCGGTGTCAAGGGTGGGCACGTCCACGAATTCGCCGCTTGGGCCGACGACGTTTTTACCGTCGTATCTCGTGAGGCGGCCGGTTATCGGGATGAATATGTCCGCCGGCTCAAAATACGCGTCAACCTCGACGGTGTAGTCAAGGGCGACGTTGCCGGTGTTTGACAGCTTGAAGGTGTATGAATTTTCGGTGCCGGGAGCGATCAGCTTGTCGCCGTCACTGCTTTGTACGGTGATGACGCGCTCGCCGTTTTCGTAGTAGGTGCGGAAGATCTCGACCTGCGTATTGGTCGTCCAGACGGTCTGCTCGTCGCTGACCTCAAAGCCGGGCTTCGCCTCGGGGAGGGTGTCGACGGGAACGTCTACCGTGTCGGCAGGGAGAAGCTCGGTCTCATTCTCAGCGGTCTCGGCCTCGGTGTCGGAGGGCGGAGCAGGTTGGTCCTGCACGGGCGGCGCGGTAGTTACCGGCGCGGTTGTGACGGGTAAAACGGTGGTCTCCACCGCAGAGGTTTCGGGGATGAGAGGGATCGCGCCGCTGTCGTCAAGATAGAAAACGTTCATCCTGCTCATGATGGCGATGGTAGACGCCGCAACAGAGGCAAATAGTATCACCGCGCACAGCCAAATGAACAGCGAGCGGTCGCTTGGGTTTTTATCTTCGGGCATTCTCTCGCCCCCTTTCGGTAGATTTTGAGATTTGAGTTTCGGTCTTTTGAAGGAGCAGAACGAAGCGTTATGCGCTTTCAAAAAATCAAAACGGACAGGGCAAAGTTGAAAATTGAAAGTTGAAAGTTGAAAATGGACAAGGCATATAATTCATATATTAAGATAAAATGCGCGTTGCCTTGTCTTGCGA
>CAZGHD010000077.1:0-9796 GCA_964525525.1 uncultured Lachnospiraceae bacterium
TATTGCAAAATTCAGACTTCCGAGAAGGTAGGGTACTACCATACTTGCTACAAAACCAATGACCATCAGTGAAATTATAGCCGCTTCGGAAAAATTGAATTTTTCCATGGAAAGCAATTTTCCAAGAAATCCGTTGTACAAAAAATCTGCAAAACTTGTAAACATAGTCATATATCCTTTCGCGCCCATTCTGGATTACTTATTTTCATCGCCTTTTTGGCGAATGATAAGTTTTATCGGTGTGCCTTTGAAGGAAAATACCTGTCTGAGCGAGTTCTCGATAAAGCGTTGATAGGAGAAATGGAACAGCTCTGCGTCGTTACAGAAAATAACGAACGCGGGCGGCGCTACCGAGGTCTGGGTCATGTAGTATATCTTTAAATGCTTGCCCTTGTCAGACGGAGGCTGAACGCGGGTGATAGCGTCTGAAAGCACGTCGTTGAGAGCGCCGGTGGTGATACGCTTTGTGGACTGCTCAAATACCTCGTTTATAGTCTCGAACAGCTTAGGGATACGCTGACCTGTCAGCGCGGATACGAAAATTATCGGCGCGTAGGTCATATAAGACAGCTCGGTGTATATCTTTTCGGTAAAGTTCTTTACAGAATTGTTGTCCTTTTCGATCAGATCCCATTTGTTTACGACGATTACACAGGCGCGTCCCGCTTCGTGAGCAATTCCTGCTATTTTTTTGTCCTGATCGGTGATACCCTCTGACGAGTCGATCATAATGAGGCACACGTCAGCACGTTCGACCGCCATTTTCGCGCGGAGAACGCTGTAATATTCTATCTTGTCGTCAACCTTACTGCGCTTACGCATTCCCGCAGTGTCGATAAAGTTGTACTTGCCGTACTCGTTTTCAAAATAGCTGTCCACCGCGTCGCGGGTGGTACCGGGAATGTTTGAAACTATGTGTCTTTCCGCGCCGAGAATCTTGTTGATTATCGAGGATTTTCCCGCGTTTGGCTTACCGATCACCGCAACCGAGATGCTGTCGTCCTCTTCCTCGTCTGTTTCTACCGGCGGGAGGGCAGCGACCACTGCGTCAAGCAGGTCGCCCGAGCCGCTGCCGTGAAGGGATGACACGGGGATCGGATCGTTCAAAAATCCGAGCTCGTAAAACTCGTAAAACTCGGGCGGAGTCGCGCCGACACTGTCGCACTTATTTACGCACGGGATTATCGGCTTGCCGCTCTTTTTGAGCATTATCGCGATGTCTCTGTCATCTGCGACCATGCCGGTGCGGATGTCGCACATGAAAATTATTACGTCCGCGCTGTCTATGGCGAGCTGTGCCTGATAGCGCATCTGTTTGAGAATGGTATCGTCGGTCTTCGGTTCGATACCTCCGGTGTCTACTATTATCATTTCTCTGCCGCACCAATCGCAGGTGCCGTATATTCTGTCTCGGGTGACGCCCGGAGTGTCCTCAACGATGGAGCGTCTTTCACCGATCAGTTTATTGAACAGAGTGCTTTTGCCGACGTTGGGACGGCCGACAATGGCAACTATGGGTTTTGACATTATATATTTTCCTTTCCTTCAAAATAAGGGTAGATTTAATCAAACGTTAGATTAGATGATCATATACCAAGTACGTATTTGAGAAGCTCCCAGCCGTCACAGGGAACGCAGGTGACTTTTGTGCCCAGCTTTTCGGAGAGCTCTTCCGGCGTCATATCGTCAAGAAATACGTCCTCGTCTGCGCGGAGCATATTGCCGGGGAGAAGAAGCTCCTCTCCGAGTTCTTTGCCGTAAAGCTGTTCGGAGACGTCCTTGCCGGTGAGCAGACCCGCGACCGTTATATTTTTACCGAAAAAACTGTTTTCTATCTCAAAAACGTTACATCTTAAATTATAACACAGCTTTGTTAACAAATCAAGGCATCCGCGTATCAAAGGATAAGCCGCGCGGCCGGTAGCGACCGAGACGGTGCGGTTTATCGCCGCGAGCTGTTCTTCGGTATATTCTTCACGCAGATCTTCAAGCGCGGCTTTGAACTCGTCTCCGAGCATTGCCGCCATACCAACGCCGTTTTCTATCTGTTCAAATTCCTCGTAATAGTCCATGCCGGGAAGCTCGATTCCTGCGCGGAGATACATCTCGTCTGAGACGTAGATAAGGCGAGTGCCGAATTTTTCTATACACTTATCACCGAACTCGTTTACCTGCGCGATTACGTCGCGGCATTCTTCTTTAGAGAAAAGAGAAAGCGGGTGCAGTCCGTCGCGGTGATCGGTGAGTCCTGCGGGCACGACCGAGACAGAGGAAACCGCAGGCGCAAGCGCGGCAAGATCGTTCATCGTGCGGTCAAGCTCCGCGCCGTCGTTTATTCCTTTGCAAAGTACTATCTGCGCGCAGATGGTTATTCCCGCTTCGGCGATGCGCGGAAGATAGGAGAGCACCTCGCCCGCGCGTGGGTTTTTCATCATTTTTACACGCAGCTCGGGATTTGTGGTGTGCACCGACACGTTTATCGGGGAGATATGCATTTTTACAATTCTGTCTATATCCTCGTCTGACAGGTTTGTGAGGGTTACGTAATTGCCGTGCAGAAAGGACAGGCGCGCGTCGTCGTCCTTGAAGTACAGCGACTCTCTCATACCTTTGGGAAGCTGGTCTATAAAACAGAATATGCATTTATTTTTGCAGGAATGCTTTTTGTCCATCAGCGGGGTCTCAAAGCCGAGTCCGATGTCGTCGTACTCGCCCTTTTTTATTACGACCGAGAATTCTTTTCCGCCACGCTCGAGCGAGAGGGTGAGCTTTTTTTCATATAAATAAAATCGGTAGTCAAGTACGTCGCATATTTTGTTTGAGTCAAGCGCGATCAGCTTGTCGCCTGCACGGATTCCTGCGCGGTCAGCGTATGAGCCGGGGAGGACGTTTGTTATCGTTACCATTTAGTTTATCCTCCTTAAAGCTTGATTTTTACTTCAACCGCGACACCGAGTATGCGCGCATCGCCGGTTTCAAAGTCTATCGGGTCGATGTCTATCGGCTCGTAGTCGGGATTTTCCGGCATCAGATATATCTTTTTCCCGCGGCGGGTAAATCTTTTTACGGTTGAACTGTCACCGCCGACCAGACACGCGACTATTTCTCCGTCCTCGGCGTACTGCCGTTTTTTGAACAGAACGAGAGAACCGTCAACTATTCCGGCGTTTTTCATACTGTCGCCCTTGACGCGCAGGTAAAAATAATCGTCAGGGTCGGGAATGTCTGCATTTTCGTATCCGAGAAGCGTTTCGCTCGTGATTATCGGCTTGCCCGCGCGGATGTCTCCCACGACAGGTACGCGGTTCAGCTTTTTCGGAGCGTATCCGAACACCGAATCGCTTTGAGCGTCGTTTGCGAGAAAATAATCGATCGGAACTCCGAAATAGTCGGAGATGATCTTTATTTTATCAAGCTTGGGGGAGGAGCGCCCGCTTTTCCAGTCGGAAAAGGTTGCACCCGAGATTCCCGTAGCTTTTGACACTCGGTACGTCGTGGTGTTTTTCTCCTTTAAGAGATCTTCAAATTTCTTGTAGCTCATAAAAACTCCGTTCCGACGGCGTACGAGCCGTCAAAATAGATAGCAGAACCGCGTGAGAATTTTCGGGCGGTATCGGCAGGTGAAAAATGTCGAAAAATTTTTTATAAATATATAAAAATACTATTGACATTAGTTAGGAAATGCGATATAATAATGATACGGAAATCCGAACTCCACTTACGGAAATCCTAACTACTTTAAGTATATAACAAATATCTTGCGTTGTCAAGAATAATTTTAAGAAAGGAAAGATAAAAATGTGCCAATATTGTGAAAGAACCAACTGTTTGCCATCCTGCCCCGAGTATGACGGCTATGCTCCCGCTGTAGGCCGTGTGGTCGCGGTGTGCGGTATTTGCGGCAGAGATATATACACCGGTGAGAAATACATAGACGACGAAAACTGTCCTATCTGCGCCGACTGCGCGGCAGAGACCCAGCTGGACGAGCTTGTTCTTCTGTCGCATTCCCGCGATTTCTGGGAAGTGTTTGAGCAGCTTGGGATAAACGTCGATATACGGATGTGAGCGTATGACGGGATATTCTGCGGCGCGTGCGCCGCTTGACGCGACAGGGTACCATTTGTATCTGAGTGAGTATGAGCGTCTCCTAAAAGAATACAAAGCAGAGGTAGCAGTGGGAAACGAGACCGGCGCGTCTATTATCGCGTACGAGGCAGAGTGCCTCAAAAGTAAAATGCAGGTCATAGAAAAAGCGCTCGGTGAACGTTTTGAGGAGCTTGAGCGCGATCCGAGCGTAGGTCCGCAGACAGTGTCGGAATTGAGGGTATTTATGTTATACCGTTACGTTAAGGGATATTCGGTAGAAAAGACTGCGGAGATGATGAACGTGAGCAGGAGCACGGCATACCGCATCGGAGCGAGGCTGAAGCGGATAGTTTACGGAATGAAATAAAATTAAATAAAAACAGAAACGGCGGAGCTGATAGCTCCGCCGTCGCTTTTCCGAATAAATACGGTAGTTTGATTACGCGTCTTTCTTCTCGGTTTTGATGATCTCTTTTCCATCATAAGATCCACAAGCTCTGCAAACACGGTGAGTGAGATTGTACTCTCCGCACTTGGGGCACTTCTGCATAGAGGGAAGGTCGAGCTTCCAAACGTTTGAACGTCTCTTATCTCTGCGAGCCTTGGACACCTTTCTCTTCGGTACTGCCATTATCTACACCTCCTTAAAAACTGCGGTGATATTGCCGGCCGACGAGTATGTCTCGCCGGAATTTTTGCATCATACAACATATTATACACTATTTGTTTTTATTTTTCAAGTAGTTGAGCCAAAATTTTTAATCTTGGATCAATTTCTTTTTCAGGACAGCCGCATTTTCCCTCTTTTTTGGGCTTTCCGCACTTGGGACAGAGTCCTGGACAGTCCTCGTCACACAAAAGTTTTGACGGAAATGAGAGGGAGAGCTCCTCGCAGAGCTGAAGATCTGGGGAGATCTTTCCGTCCTTTGTGATAACGTAGTCCTCCTCGTCTGAAGATTCAAGCGAGCCTTCGGCTACTACCGTGCGCTCAAAATCAAGCGAGAAGCTGCCGCTGACCGCATCAAGACAGCGCGCGCACTCGCCTGCGTAGTCAAAGCTTGCGGTGAGATAGAGTGTCGTGCAGCCGCCGTTATTTTTGATACTGCCGCGCACGCTGACGGGGGATGTGGGCTTTGCACCGAAAAGGTTTTCGGTGAGCACGTCTGCCTCTGACAGCGGGATCTCGTAGTTTATATCAAGGGAAGGCTTTTCCCCTGTGAGAACTGAAGAAATATCAATTATCATTTTTTAATCCTTTTATTTTAATTTACCGCGATGTTACCGGTGTTGACAGAAATCTTGAAGTTGATGTCGTTTTTGCTCTCGACCGTGTCAAAGTATCCTGCCTCGTAATTACTGCCGAGTACGGTGACCGTACCCTTGACGGTGGATATAGAGGCTTTATACTCGCTTATCGCTTTTGCAAGTGAGAGCGAGATGTCACCCGCGTCGGTATCTGCTGAAAGCGAGGTGAATACCGCAAAGTTTTGCGCGACGATACCGCCGTTGTGCTGTTCGGAGTTGAATACGTCACACGCGACGTCGGAGAGAGAGAGCTGTGCGCTGTCGCCTTCAAAATCGATCCTGCCCGGGGTGGAAATTCCTTTTACGTCAGCCGAGCCGCCCGATACCGAAATATCGTAGTCACATTCAGCCGAAACGGAGGAGATGAGCAGGTCTCCCGAGCTTACGTCAAACGAGAGAAATTGAAGCTCGTTTTCGGGATTGATATAAATATTTATAGTTTTGGGATGACCGCTATCCGGCATCTCGCGGAAGTAGTGGCGCAGACCGTTAAAGGCAAAATTACCGCTTCCGAACTGGAGAAGGCTTGTTACGTTCGCATTATTTGCGACCGAGAGCATTCTGTTGTTCTTGGAAAACGAATAACTGCCCTCGTGGAAGTTTATCAGCTCAATATAAGAGTTGCCGTCGGTGGTGTGCACGTTTACGTCCGCGTCAAGCGTTTCTATCGCTATTTTTCGGATCTTGTCGTCCGAAAAGTCGTAGGTGAACACAAGGTCGCCAAGCTCATTTTTCTCTGACGCGAATATCTCTATTCCCGCGCTCTCGGCGGCGGAGGATGCGGCAGAGCAGATGAACAGACCGACTATCATAATGACGATCGAAAGGACGATGAAAATTATTGAAGTTGGTTTCATTTCTGTGACAGAACTCCTTTCGCCGTTTTAGCCTCGTTCAGCACTTTGCGGAAGAAGATACGAAGCAGACTTCCGAGCTGGCGCATAAATATCGGAACGAAGCGTACCGAGCAGTTGAAGAACACAACTCCCGAGAACACGGTCATACCGATTATAACGACGCCTATTCCTATCTCGTACCAGCCGATGGGTGCGGCGCCGGTAAATATCTGTACCACGCCGTAGATTATTCCTGCGATCGATGCGACCGTACCGCCGACCGCGATAACGCAGGTCAGCGCGAAAAGGCCGACAAGCGCCGCGGCAAGTACCAGCCACGCGCCCGCGAACAGAGCGGTTATAAATAGGGTTATGATTACCGCAAGCGGAATTATAAGCGCGAGCCATGCGCGGCTTGCGGGATTTTTATCTATCTTTTTCTTTAAGCGGCGCCAAAGCGAGCCGATGTAATCGGTGCGCTGTTCAAAATCAAGGCGCGCTTCCTCTGCCTTATCGGCGGAGCTTTGAACCGGGAAATCCTCGGTCACGATGTTTGCGGCTATTTCGCCGTATTTTGCTCCCTCGCCTCTGTCGGGAGAATTGGAACGGACTATTATACCCGCGTATATTCTTTCTGCCATTTGCGCGGCGTCCTCGGGTGTGGCGCGGACTACGAAATTGTTCAGGCGCGGGTCGGAGTTCATCTTATGGCGGAAGGCGGAAACCTCCTCGCGGGTACGGATGTCGTCAAGCCCGAGGCGGAGCAATTTTTCATGCAGCAGAGATAAGAAAGTGCGTGCTTCCAAAATATTACACCTCCGATGCTAAGTTATGATTGCAAAAAAGTTTACTTTGTGATACAATATAAAAAACGGAATCCCGTTAGACACTATTTCTCACATTATATATATTGTAACAGAATAAGGAGCAAAATGCAATATGCGCGTACGAAAAAAAAAGCATACAGATGAACGTATTGCGGCTCAGGGCAGATTTCTTTGCGCCGAGCCGGAGAAAATAAAGGACGATATATCAGCGGCGTTTGGCAGGACTGCGCCGACTCGACTTGAGATAGGCTGCGGAAAAGGCAGTTTTATCGTCGGTGAGTCTGCACGTCTGCCCGACCGTAACTTCTACGCGCTTGAGCTTATATCAGACGTTATCGTTACCGCGCTTGAGCGCTATGCTGAAGCGGAGAGGGAGCAGGACAACGTCAGGTTTATTATCGCTAACGCTAAAAATCTGAAGGAGTATTTCCCGGATAATTCCCTTGAGGCGATATACGTCAATTTCTGTGATCCGTGGCCGAAGGCGGGACACGCGAAGCGCCGTCTCACACACCGTAACTTTCTGAAAACGTACGGCGAACTTCTGACAGAGGACGGAGTGCTTCGCTTTAAGACAGACAACGAAGCGCTGTTTGACTTTGCGCTTGAGGAGCTTGAAGCTATCGGAAAAACTCCGGATTTCGTCACCCGTGACCTCCACGCATCCCCTTATAACGAGGGCAACGTGGTCACCGAGTATGAACAGAATTTCAGCTCAAAGGGCTTTAAGATACATATGCTCCAGGTAAAACTGAATAAGTGATTCAAAAAAGAGGGGATTTCCCTCTTTTTTGTTTTGCAGGATTTCATTAAGTTGAGTAGTATTCGGTTGAAAATTCGCTGTCTTGAGTATTACCGTTTTTGATGCGTCTGCATAGAAAATTACAGTGACTACTATATCGTATATGAACTGTTACTGTTTATGTAATAATTATCATCATCTGATATCGTAATAGAAAATTTTTCTTTGTGCGGCTCAGTTTTGGGAGAGTTTTCTGTCGTTAGAAATCCTCCTTTAGTTATATTTTCGTATGCGTTGCGAATAATTTTTATACGTGGAAGCTTGCAGTAGTATACTCGCTGTCCTCGATGATAACGGTTTTTACGGGAGAGTATTCGTCATCGATCTGCTTTAAGTGGAACTCCACCACGCGGGACTGTACCGTTTCTGAATAATCTGCGTAAAATCTTACGGTTACTACCGTGATATCCTCAAGGATTTCCTCGGATACATAGTCGAGAGAAATTACAGTGCCGCCTCTGCCGACTATTTCGTATCCGCCGGCAGCTTCATTATACCATACGCGTCCGTCTTTTATTTTCACCGTGCCGCCGTCAATTCCGAGATATTTTTCGGCATAGCCGCGTATCTCGGCTTCGGTAAAGCTGCTGCGCGAGTAGCCTGACAGCTCGGACAGGCGCATTATTATAAAGTCTGCAAGGCCGAAGTCTCTTTTTCCTTCTTCGAGTATGCTGTCGAAACTCTCGCCGCAACTCAAGTCAGAGATTACGGTGTTTACATATTTTTGAGCTTTTGAAGGTTGTTCGGACGTGCGGTTTGTGTTATCTGCGTACCATTCAATGTCCTCAACATGTTTGACGGTGGTTGACATTATTCCGGGTATAAACACAAGACGGTTAGTGCCGACAGGAAAGAAACTGTTTGAGCTTTCCTTTACCTCTACCTCAAATACTGGGTGTTTCCGGGTTTTTAACGGGTCGTCCTTTGCAGGAACTTTTGCCGTGTACAGCTTGTAATCCCCGAATTTCATGTCCTTTACGTACTCGTATACCTCGGCGGGCGCGCCTAAATTTTTTGCAAACGTATCAACGTCACCCGTGAGCATCGCCATCACTATTGTGTGGATGGATTCGGAAAAATATTCTTCGTGAACGGCGGTGAAGTCGTTCCATTCTTTCTCGGTCATACCGAGGTCTTCCCACATCTTGCTTTCGGACGGCTGTGTGTCGGTGTCCGGAGTTTTGGTGGTGTCGGCTGTTGTCTCAGCCGTTGTGTCTGACGGTGTGTTATCTGTCGTGTCGATTGACGACGGAAGATCGGAGTTATCTTTTACGCAAGAGCCGAGGGAGCACAGCAGTACTGCCACGGTTAACATCAGCAATATTGTAAATAAATTTTTCTTCATTGGAAATCCTCCTTTAATTAATGCTTTTATATTATACAGTAAACCGTGCGGTAACGTGATTACTGTCTTGGACGATAACTACTTTTACGGGAGAGTACTCGTTATCAATTTGCTTTAAGTGAAATTCCACAAGTCGCGACTGCACTGTTTTTGTATGGTCGGCAAAAAAACTTACGGTAACTACCGTGATTCCGTCGCGTATTTCTTCGGATACGTAGTCAAGAGAAATTGTTGTGCCGCCTCTTGCAGGTATGTAGTATTCTTTGCTTTCTTCATAACAAAATCTTTCGTCTATTTCTACGCTGTCACTGTCAATAGCGAGATATTTTTCGGCATAGCCGTAAATCTCGTCTTTGGTAAATCCCATGCGTGATCCGTCTGAAAGCTTATACAACCTACTTAATATAAAAGTATCGGAGACGGGAGCACATAGATTTTCTTTACTGAGGAACTCTTCAAACTGTTTGATCCGAGGGAAAAAGACCAGAACGTCTTCCACGTATTGCTGGGCACGTGTGAGTTGCTTTTTCGGGCGATTTTCGCTGTTTGTAGCAAAGCAGTTTACTGTAATATAAATTTTTTTACCTGTTTT
>CAZGHD010000078.1:0-9723 GCA_964525525.1 uncultured Lachnospiraceae bacterium
TGTAAGAATCGGAATTGACTATTCCGAAGTATGCGATGGCTGATGACGGGGTCTGAACGACGGTTTCGTTTGCCGCACTTCCGTCGGTCGTTTCCGCGTATACGTCAAGCGGAAAGACAGACGGCAACAGAAGAATCGCCATTATAAGACACAGTACCTTTACAGCCGAGCTTTTTTTGAAAAAAATCATACGTAATCTCCGATTTTATACTAAAGTTATCAAAAATAACGTCAAATGTCGGTCATAGATATATCTATTATACTAAAAAAATGCCTATATGTCAATAAAAGTCGCAAAATAGAGAGGTTCCAAATATTTTCTGAAACAGGCAAGCCTGACGCCGCAAAACGCGACGTCAGGCTTGCCTGCATATCAGTAAACGTAGTATTGGTATTTGCTGTCTCCAAACGAAATAAAGCCGTCTGTCATTGTGAAATGCGCTTTGTCAAACATCGTACTTGAGTCGGAAAAATACACGCTGATCTCGCCGGATGACCCACCGTCGTCAAGTAGTGCGAACAGTGTTACGGGCTTTGAAAAATATCCCGTCATACTTGACGGAAACAATCGCCAGACTGTTCCGTCTTTTTCGGTGAACATCAGAGAGCCGTCTTCAAACACCACCTTTTCAGCGGAGGAGGTGTACAGTGGATATTTCTGATTACCCGGATGCTCCGTGATTAGCAGGGTATCTCCGCTTTCGGCGTAAGTGAATTCTTTTAGGTACTCACCGCTTCCCGCGAGAGAAGAAGTATTGATATCGCTTATTTGGAACACGAAGGTTTCACCGCTGTCCTCGCTTTTTAACGTAAGAACGTTGAGCGGAGAAGTACCTTGATTTCTGTAATTTTTAAAAATAAGATACCGTAAATTGGGGTACTTTCTTTCAAGCTCCGAGAAAAACGAGGAGATAAATTCCTCAGCCTGTTCTTTTGTTTGCACGGAGGAAAGTGACTCGGGAGATATAGTCGGAATTTCAAGCGATTCAGGTGCAGACATAGCGACAGAGAGTCTGGCGTCAAACTCGGAAATTTCAGGGCTTTCTGCTGACAGAGATACAGATGCGGAAAAAATCCCGTCCATTAACTCGGTTACGATGGATATAGGAAGTTTGTATGATGAAGTGATACCGTACAACGTGTATGCAAAATTTGCCGTAAGCGAGCAGTTTTGACGGTTTTCGGAGAGGGTTGTTTCAAATTCGGCGTCAAACGTGACGTCAGACGGAAGATCGTCTGCGTCTGTGAATATTTCTTTAGGGAAAAACTCTGCTGAAATAGTACCGCTTTTCTGGTTTCCGTCGGTTACCTGAACGAAATCAAGAGAAAATATCTTTTGGGTTAAGAGAGAAGATTTTGTGAAAGAAATTTTTCCGCTCTGATATTTGTCAGAACTGTCAAAAAACGCGTCTGCGCGATATTCCGTACCGTCTACCGTGAAAACAGCTTCGGCACATACCGCCCTGCCGTTCTTGAAATATACGGTTATCCCCGTTCCATTTGGTGAAGAGATATTATTCAGAATATATTCCTTTTCGTCCTCAAGGCTGAATAATGGGTCAAAATACTTAAACAGCTCGGATACCAGCGGACAAAGATCTGTGCCGGAAAGATCGAGCGTTATTTTTTGCGTATCTTTTATTACCGATTCTCCGTATCGGCAGTCTGAACGCGAGAGGGAGAATCGGTCTATGCCGATTACGTCGGACGATAAAAATTCTCGCATAACATCCTTTATTGATCTGTCGGCCGGAAACTCTACGTAAGTCTCCGCAAGACAGGAGAAGGCGGAGACGGAGGAGTCTCTCGAACCGAAACGCACTGCGGACAGCTTTTCGGAGCCGTAGGTCACGTCGGTTGATCCGTACGAATTTCCGCTTGTTTTATCGCGAAGCGAGTTTATCGAAACGGAAAGCTCCTTCTCCTTTGATGCAAGCTCGCGTCCGAGAATGGAAAGAGAATTTACCGACAACAGCGCGCTGTCTTTGCGAAAGTCAGCGGAGCGAAGCTTTTCAAAATCGGAAAATTCAAGGTTGGTTCCGCTTGAATAGGCGTCAAAGAAAAAGTCGGAGAACATAGTCTCGGATGAGAAAAACATAGTTTTTACGGGATCTTCCTCGGATTTATCGCCGCCGGGTATAAGCGGGAAAAGCGAGCAGGAGGACAGAGTACACAGTAAAATCAATACGAATATCAAAATACTTTTTTTCATGTTTTCCTCCTAAACTCACTATGATATACAAGTATATTTTACATCATTTGACGGCATAAGTCAATCGTTTCAAAAAAGTCAAGGGGTTTTGAGTAAAAAAAACAAAAACGGCAAAAGATACAAAAAAATTTGCTAAAAATCGTCAGTTTTAATTATTTACAGAATCGAAAAAAGGAGTTATAATATTTGCATGCCGATAGAAGACGTATGTTTTCGGTCGTGCCTATACGCTGCAGCACAACAGCTATATTCACTTATGCGAAATATCAAGCTAATGATATCCGACGCGTGTGAGATATGCCTGTTGTGCTTTTTCTTTGCAAAAAACGGTCGATATTACATTAAATTTGAAAAAAACTAAAAAATTCTATAAAAATTCTGCGGTTTTTGTGGTAAAAATCCGATTGATGTGGTATAATAATATGAATTAATGTTTGATTTTTACAGGTTGAAAGGGAACGTACGAAAAGTACGTTCAGGATTATAAATGGCAAGATATATTGAAAAAGCAGAAAAACTCTCGTTGCCCATGATACCTCTCAGAGGTCTCGTGGCGTTTCCGTCTATACCGCTCAGCTTTGAGCTTGTGCGTGAGGAATCTATCGCGGCGGCAAACGTGGCAAATAAAGGTGACTCGCTGGTGTTCCTTCTCGCGCAGAAGGATATCGGAGTAGAAAAGCCCGAGCCCGAGGATATGTACTCGGTCGGTACCGTTGCTAAAATAAAGCAGACTGTAAAAACTCCCGAGGGAAACCTCAGAGTTATAGTTGACGGTCTTTGCCGTGCTAAAGTTATCGACGTTATAAAGATCGGAAAATATTTTATCGCGGACGTTATGTCAAAAACGATAAACGTAGACAACAACGGCGGCATCAGAGGGGAAGCGCTGATTCTTGAAGCACAGCACGCTCTCGAGGAACAGCTCAAAAATATGCCCTCTGTCGCAAGTGACTTCTCGGTTACTGCCAAATCACTCAAAAACCCCGGACTCTATTCCGACTTCGTTGCGTCAAACGTTCTGGTTAAGCACGAGGACAAGCAGCAGATACTTGAGGAGTTTGATCCGCTTCACCGCATAGAACGACTTCTCGTTATTCTTGAACAGGAGACGAAGATTCTTAAAGTCGAGATGGACATACACAAAAAGGTGCGTTCTCAGCTTGAGCAGAATCAAAAGGATTATTATCTCCGCGAACAGCTTAAAGTCATTCAGAACGAGCTTGGCGATTACGGCGCAAACGACATAGATGAGTACGCTGATATGATCTACGACGCCAAGCTTCCCCGCGAGGTAGAGGAAAAGTTGCTAAAAGAGCTTTCAAAAATGTCAAAGATGGCGTATGCTTCTCCCGAGAGCACCGTAATCAGAAATTACATAGACGCATGCCTTGAATATCCGTGGAACAATTCCACAAAGGACAGAACTGACATTGCCGCTGCTAAAAAGATACTTGATGCCGACCACGACGGTATAGAAAAGGTCAAGGAGAGAATCCTTGAGTATATCGCGGTAAGACAGACCTCTACCGAGCCGGGAAATCAGATTCTTTGCCTGGTAGGTGCTCCCGGCGTTGGTAAGACCTCGGTTGTTGCGTCTATTGCCCGCGCACTGAAGCGTAAGTACGTGCGCGTGTCTCTCGGCGGTGTGCGTGACGAGGCAGACATCCGCGGACACAGAAAAACTTACATCGGCTCCATGCCCGGACGCATAGTAGAAGCTATAACCAAATCAAAGGTAAATAATCCGCTCATTCTTCTTGACGAGATAGATAAAATGACCCGTGATTCTCACGGAGACCCATCCTCGGCACTTCTTGAGGTTCTTGACAGCGAGCAGAACAAGGCGTTTCGCGATCATTTTATAGAGCTTCCCGTGGATCTGTCAAAGTGTATCTTTATCGCTACTGCAAATACTCTTGACACAGTTCCCACGCCTCTTATCGACCGTATGGAGATCATTGAAATGCGCTCCTATACGAGAATGGAAAAGCTGTCGATCGCTAAAAATCATCTGATCTCAAAGCAGGCTAAACGCCACGGACTTACCCTCCGTCAAATAAAAATAACCGACGCGGCTGTGCTTGAAGTTATCGACTTTTACACGAGAGAAGCCGGCGTGCGTAATCTTGAACGCGAGATAGCGTCTCTTTGCCGCAAGGCGACCAAAAAGCTGGTTGAAAACGGAATTAAAAAGGTTACTATAGACGCGGATAACATCAAGGAGTATCTCGGCGCGAGAAAGCGTATTCCGGACAGACTTTCACTTGAGGACGAGATCGGCGTTGTAAACGGACTTGCATATACCGGCTACGGCGGAGATCTTCTCAAAATTGAGGTAGAGGTTCTTGACGGTACCGGAAAGCTTGAACTTACCGGCTCGCTCGGAGACGTTATGAAAGAATCTGCCCGCGCGGCACTGACCTGTATCAGAGCGCGTGCCGATAAGCTCGGAATAGATAAAGAGTTTTACAAAAACAAAGATATACATATTCACGTTCCCGAGGGGGCTGTGCCCAAAGACGGACCGTCGGCAGGTGTTTCTATCGCAACTGCACTTACGAGTGCGCTGTCCGGCAGACCCGTGCGCCGCGACATAGCGATGACGGGAGAGATTACTCTGCGCGGTAACGTGCTTGCGATCGGCGGACTCAGAGAAAAGTCTATGGCGGCGTATTCCGCAGGAGTCAAGACCGTACTTATCCCGCTGGACAATCTTTCGGACATCACCGAGGAGATCGATCCCGAGGTAAGAGAGAACGTTGAGTTTATCACCTGCAGCCGTATTGACGACGTTTTTGCGGCGGCTCTTTGCGACGCTTTTTCTGCCGAAGAAACTGTCGGTAAAAACACAAATAAAGACGAAGAAATTTCGGCGTATATTCCCGAGGGCGCACACTCTGCATCAGAAACCGCGCGTAACTGAATATCGCTCGAATTTGACGTTAATAATTGAACAGGAAAAGATATGAAAATAAACACACAGAACGCACGTCTTGCGGTGAGCGCGGGACTTGCAAATCAGTTTCCGTCGGCGGTCCTTCCGCAGATCGCGTTTTCAGGACGTTCAAACGTTGGAAAAAGTTCGCTTGTCAACGCGCTTCTTTCCCGTAAATCGCTCGCGCGTGTGAGCGGAACTCCGGGAAAAACCGTAACCGTGAATTTTTACGATATTGATTCAAAACTGTTTCTCGTTGACCTTCCGGGTTATGGATACGCGCGCAGAACTTATGAGGAACAAAAGAAGTGGTCTGCTTTGACAGACGGATATTTTACCAAAAATAAGAATATTGATCTTCTTAAACTCGTGGTTCAGCTCGTTGACAGCAGGGTAGGAGTTACCGCAAACGATGCGGAAATGATTGCTTTTCTTAAAGATATGCGCCTTCCGTATATAGTCGTTGCGACTAAAGTGGACAAGCTCAATGCAACCGAGAGAAAGAACAATATAGCAAAAATAGAGGCTGAGGCAGGAACGCTTGTTATTCCGTTTTCGTCGCAGTCCGGCGAGGGAAAGGAAAATCTTTGGAACGAAATTTTCCGCCACGCGCAATTTTAGTAAGTGAGGCATAAAAATTATGATAGCAAAATGCACGGATATAAATGAAAAAGGCCATCTCACGATCGGCGGAATAGACGCGGTCGAGCTCGCGCGTGAGTTCGGAACGCCTGCGTATATTCTTGATGAAAATACCATACGTGAGAATTGCCGTACCTATATAGGCGCGATGAAAAAATATTTCGGAGAGGATTCATTCCCGCTTTTCGCAAGTAAGGCGCTTTCTTTTACCGAGATATACCGCATAGTTTCAAGTGAGGGAATGGGCATCGACTGCGTTTCTCCCGGTGAGATCTATACTGCTAAAAATGCGGGTTATCCTATGGAACGCGCTTATTTTCACGGAAACAACAAGACAGACGCAGACATCGAAATGGCGCTTGATGCAAAAATAGGATGCTTCGTCGTTGATAACGTAGAGGAGCTTAACGCGCTTGAATCTGCGTGCGAGAGAAGAAATATAACGCAGAAAATCCTGCTCAGACTTTCTCCCGGAATCGATCCTCATACTCATCAGAAAGTAGTTACCGGAAGCGTTGATTCCAAGTTCGGTACCGCGATAGAGACCGGTCAGGCGATGGAGATGGTAAAGCTCGCGCTTGAAAAAAAACATCTTCACCTTGCGGGAATCCACTGTCACATAGGCTCGCAGATATTCGATATTGATCCGTTCGTTTCGGCGGCTGATATTATGTTCTCGTTTATTTCAGAGATCAAGAAAGAAACGGGACATGACGTTGAAGAACTTAATCTCGGCGGCGGACTCGGCGTTCCTTACGTTGATACCGACTCGCCGGTAGATTACGAGGACTGCATCCGCCGTATGGCAGATCGGCTTAAAACCGCGGGCGCTAAATTCGATATTCGTATGCCGAAAATAATTCTCGAGCCCGGACGTTCTATCGTTGCGGCGGCGGGAGTTACGCTTTATACCGTTGGATCATTTAAGAATATTACGGGATATAAGAGCTACGTGTCTATCGACGGCGGTATGCCGGATAACCCGAGATATGCTCTTTATAACTCGCAGTATACCGTGCTTATAGCTAACCGCGCAAACGAAGAAAAAACGGTAAAATGTACCGTTGCGGGCAGATGTTGCGAGAGCGGAGACCTTATCGCCGAGGATATAATGCTTCAGCGTGCGGAGAGGGGAGACATACTTGCCGTGCTCGTTACGGGAGCGTATAACTACTCAATGGCGTCAAATTATAACCGCATCCCCCGTCCTCCGATAGTAATGGTGCGTGACGGAGAAGCGAGATTGGTTCTCAAGCGCGAGACCTTTGAGGACCTTGTTAGAAACGATATTTGACGGAGGTGCCGTTCTTTTGTACGATCTTAAGGTAACCGTACTTGAATATCTTATTGCAGGTGTTATAGCAATTTTTTCTCTGTCGGTGCACGAGACCTGTCACGGACTTGCCGCGTACTGGCTCGGAGACGAAACTGCAAAAAAGTCCGGCAGGCTTTCTCTTAATCCTGTAAAACATATAGATCCGTTTGGATTTATCTGCATGGTATTGTTCCATTTCGGATGGGCAAAACCCGTGCCGATAAACCCGCGCAATTTCAAAAATCCAAAGGCGGGAATGGCTGTAAGCGCGTTTGCGGGCCCTGTTTCTAACATACTGCTTGCATTCGTCGGACTTTTGATTTTTAACATTTCTTTTGTGATACATCCCGCGATTCCCGCTTTGGGCGGCGGCGTGATAAATATCGTATATTACGCGCTTATCCTGCTTGTGCAGATGAATCTTTCTCTTGCGGTGTTCAATCTTATTCCTGTGCCTCCGCTTGACGGGTCACGCGTGCTTCTTGCATTTTTACCGCAGGATAAGTATTTTTACGTAATGAGATACGAGCGCACCATAATGGTGGCTTTCATGCTGTTTATACTCGCTGACAGATACATTATTTTAAGATTTTTTGATTTCAGCATATTAAGTACAGCAATAGGCTTTTGCACGTCGCATTTGCTTGACTGGATGCAGAGAGCAATAGAATTTCTCCCGTTTTTGTAAAACGCACGGGAGATAAAAACGAGGAAAGGAGTGGTAAAAACGGAAACTCTGACTTATAGAATAGATCAATTTGAAGGGCCGCTTGACCTTCTCCTTGCCCTTATCACCAAAAACAAGGTGAGTATTGAGGATATTCCGATAGCTATCATTTGCGATCAGTATCTTGAATATCTCGAGCAGTGCCGCGAAATGGATATGGACATCGCCTCAGAGTTTTTAGTCATGGCAAGTGAGCTCGTGCTTATAAAAACGAGAATGCTACTTCCGTCGTCCGGAGAGGAAGAGGAAGACCCGAGAGCATCGCTTGCTGCTGCGCTTCTTGAATATCAGCGTATCAAAGGAGCTACGCCGCTTTTTGCCGAAATGTTCGAGCAGTACGGCGGAAGAATGGTAAAGGATACCGACGAGATAGCGCCGGATAATTCGGTGCTTGAAAATCAAAGCATAGATAAGCTGGTTCGGGCGATGAACCGCGTTCTATCAAACGTAAGACCTGACGAAACAAGCGAGAGGGTAGCGATAAATCCCATAATCAAAAAACAGATAGTCCCGGTATCCATGAAAATACGGGACGTTACCGAGCTTTTCCTCAAAAACAAAAAAGTGCGCCTTGAAGAGCTGTTTGCCGAGTCATCGTCACGCTCCGAGATTATAGCCGCTTTTATAGCCGTTCTTGAACTGATAAAGCTTGGCAAGGTCGGAATATGCGATATAGGAGAAGAAAACGGTTCGTCGGAAGTGCTGCTTGAAGCAATAGACCTGTCATACGACGATGAAATTACCGTATCAGAGGATATAAAATGACCGAATTTGAAAATGTAGAAATGGTAAATGAAGATACCGTACATACCGACGCTCCCGTTGTTGAGACTCCGGAGTACGACGACGTTACCGCTAAAAAAATAATCGAAGCCGTGCTTTTTGCGGCAGGGTATCCGATCAGTTATGAAAAACTTTCCAAAGTTCTTTATATGCCCACGAAAAAGGTCAGAGAGCTGGTTTCTCAGATGACAGAATGCTACGGCGAAGAATCGGACAGGGGAATAATCCTTTTAGCGTATGAAGACACCGCCCAGCTCTGCACCAAAGAGCAGTTTGCTCCGCAGATCAAAGAGGCGCTTGGTATTAAGCGCGGCGGAAATCTGTCTGCGTCCTCACTTGAGGTGCTTGCTACCGTGGCGTATAACCAGCCTGTTACACGAGCATACATAGATACGGTGCGCGGGGTGGATTCAGCATACGCTGTGAACTCTCTTGCGGAAAAAGGTCTTATCGAGGTTTGCGGCAGACTTGACGCGCCCGGCAGACCTATGCTTTACCGCACTACGGACGATTTCCTTCGCTGCTTCGGCATCGCGTCGCTGTCCGAGCTTCCCAATGTCATATCGGAAAACGACGAACAGAAAGAAAAATCATCCGAGGAAGAAGACGGACAGGGTATTTAATTATCAAAACTGCTTATCGCTGTGGGAGGTGTTTCTTTGACCTGCCTTTGGATAATACTTTATATCGTGCTTGCTCTCGTAGCTTTGATTACTCTTTTGATGTTCGTCCGTGCCGGAATAATCATCGAGTACAGCGACTCTCTTTCTGTCGTGCTTAAAGTGTTGTTTATAAAAAAACAGCTTTATCCGGAAGATCTGTCACGTATCAAAATAAGCGATTACAGCGAAAAAAAGCTGAAAAAGAAGCGGGAGCGCGAACAGAAAAAAGCCGAAAAGAAAACTGTAAAAACTAAAAATAAAAAAGCAAAAAGCGAACCCGAAACAAAAAAGAAACGTTCTTTTTCCGAAATACTCGATCTCGTCAATACTGTAAAGCAGATAGTGACGGTGCTCGTAAAATCCTTTTTCGGATATTTGAGGGTTGACGTGTCCCGCATAAACATAATCGTGGCGTGTGGCGAAGCGGATAAGACCGCTATCGTGTAC
>CAZGHD010000079.1:0-1918 GCA_964525525.1 uncultured Lachnospiraceae bacterium
GACGATATGGGTAACCGATATTTTTACAAATACAGTACAGACAAAAATGCGCCTCTCGTTATGATAGACGCCCACTTCGATGAAGTAGGGTTTATGATAAGCGAAATCCTCGAAAACGGATTTCTTAAAGTCCTGCCGGTCGGCAATCCCGATATGAGAGCGGTTGCCGCCGCACCTCTTACTGTGTACGGCAGAGAGAAAATATTTGCGGTAGCGGGATCAACCCCTCCGCACCTCAAACCCGCCGATGCAGGCAATTTAGTGATAGACGTAAACGATCTTCTGATAGACACGGGACTTTCCACCGAACGCGCAAAAGAAATTTTGCGTGTCGGCGACAGAATAGCTTTTCAAAAGAACAGCGGTGAGTTGCTAAACGGCAGACTGTATGCGTGCGGTCTTGACAACAAATCAACTGCGGCTATCGCGCTTTACTCTGCGGCGTCTTTGAAAAAAGAAGAAATGCCGTACAATATATGCGTAGTGCTTTCCTCAAAAGAAGAAGGCGGATGCGTCGGTGCGCGTCTCGCAGCTAAAAGAATCTCTCCTGCGGCGGCAATAGTACTTGACGTAGGATTTGCCGCATCGCCTGACATTCCGTCCTCCAGATGCATAAAAATGGAGGAAGGCACGGGAGTTTCATACTCCGCCGCGCTTGACCGTTCGCTTACCGACAACATAATCGCCATAGCAAACGAAAAAAATCTTCCTATTCAAGTAATAGTAGAAAATCCCGCGACCGGCACCAACGCCGATTATATCCAGTTTACGGCAGGTGTGAGATCAGCACTGCTCAGTCTTCCTCTTTTCAATATGCACACTCCCGTCGAGGTCATTTCCATGAGTGATGCCGAAAGGATGGTAGAACTTCTCACGTCGATTATAACGTCAAAATCTCTCCTCGGAGGTGCGGACAATGAGTAAATTACACGGAACAGAGCTTCTGCGCGAGCTTTGCGCGATCATCGCACCCTCAAGCGCGGAAGCACCCGTTGCAAAGTTCGTAAAAGATCAGATCGTATCCGCTGACGTAGAGATAACCGAAGATTCGGTCGGAAATCTTGTTGCCTTCAAAAAAGGTAACGGTAGATCGGACAAAAAAATAATGATCTCCGCGCATATGGACGAGGTAGGATTCAGCATCACCGGTATTGACGATGACGGGCGTTTGTCTTTTTCAAACGTAGGAGGTATTGATCCGTCTGTAATCGGCGGCAGAGCCGTAGTGATTCTCGGAAAGAACGGCAAAGTAAACGGCGTTATTTCCGCGATTCCGATACATCTGCGCTCGCTCGAGGACAGAAAAAAGCTGTCTTTACCAAGCGAACTCCGCATTGACATAGGCGCAAAAGACAAGCAGGACGCGCAGAACAGTGTGAGCATAGGAGATGTCGGAACGTTCAGATCTGAATTTTGCGAGTTCGGTGACGGAAATATGCTTTACGGAAAAGCGATTGACGACCGATTCGGCTGTTCTTTAATGTGTGACATAATAAACGAAACAAAAAGCATGAGCTTTGATTACGACGTATATTTTGCGTTCACTACCCGTGAGGAGATCGGATATTCAGGTGCTCTTATAACCTCCGAACGTATCGCTCCCGATCTCGCGCTCGTTCTTGAGTCTACTGCCGTAGCCGATCTTGCATCGGTTCCCGAGTCCTCACAGGTAGCACATCTCGGCAATGGACCGACAATCTCGTTTGCGGACAGAAGTACCGTTTACGGTGAGGAAATATTTAACTTTATGTTAAACACCGCAAAATCTGCCGGCGTTAAAGCGCAGGTAAAACAATTCGTCTCCGGAGGTAACGATGCAGGATATATCCACTCAAGCTGCGCGGGAGTGGTCACTGCCGCAATATCCGTTCCCACGAGATACCTTCACTCCGCATCCTGCGTGATCTCAAAAGAGGAT
>CAZGHD010000079.1:1928-9638 GCA_964525525.1 uncultured Lachnospiraceae bacterium
ATAAAAAAGCCGTTCTTGAAAGTGATATAGAAAAAGTGCTTTCCGGCAGAAAGGAGTGCGCGATATGACAGAGCTTATAAAACGACTATCATCTGCGCCCGCCGTTTCCGGACGCGAGAGAGCTTTATGCGACATTATAAAGGACGAGCTTTCAGCTTATCTCGAAACCTTCTATCTCCCGTCGGGCGATCTTATAGTAAAGATTCCGGGACGCACAAAAAACGCAAAAAAGATAATGATTTCAACAAACGTTGACGTGCGCGGATTTTTCGTTACATTTATTGAGGGGGACGGAAAGATACGCTTGGCGTTGTCAGACGGTGAGTTTGCTTTTTCAAAGCATATAGGTAAAACGCTGGTATCCGCGAACGGAATCAAGGCTCGTTTGCTCTCCGAAAAAGAAGATCAGCCCCGACTTTCAGATATTTATGCAGAGGTTGAAGGATCTGCTGTCAATCAGTTCAACCCGGGAGACGTTCTCTCGCTCGAAACGGAGATCTCCGAGGAAAACGGCCGCATATTCGGACTTAACTCAGCGTCCCGCGCTGTGATCTCCGCAATGATAAATTCGGCAAAAAGCATTTCTTCTGAACACGATATTTATTTTGCGTTCAATTCCTGCGGCATCCCGGGTGGGCGCGGTGCAAAATCCGCGGCGTACGCCATCCACCCCGATGTAGCTATTTCTCTCCGAGCACTTGAATCAAACGAGGCTCACCCCGTTATTTTAGCGCGGGACGGAATGGCGCTCTCAAGCGTTGAGCTTTTTGATAAAGCCATATCCTGTGCTGAAAACGCATCGCTAAAACTGTCCCTTTCAGCCACCGCGTCGGGCACGAGAGATGCATGGTCTGTTTCGATGTCTCACACTGGTGTCCCGACCGTATCCCTCGCACTTCCCTGTCTTGACTTTGGAGAGAAGTCCGAAAACACCTCAAAAGATACTATATCAGAGTTCTCCAAAATGATTACCGTGCTTGGAGAAAATATATAAAATGGAGTTTAAAATGAATTTTTCAAAACAACTGTTGGAGCTTACCGCAAAAGCCGAAGCCGACCTTGCTCCGATCTTCAAAAAAATAGACAACAAAGCTATGCAGAATACCGCGCGAGTAATGGAAGTCTTCGCTGAACACCGCGTGAGTGACGCGCTGTTTGCCGGAACAAGCGGTTACGGATATGACGACCGCGGCAGAGACGTGCTTGACGAGATCTACGCAGATCTTTTCGGAGCTGAAGCGGCTTTTGTAAGACACAATATCGTTTCGGGCACGCACGCGCTGAACATCGCTCTGTTTGGTCTGCTCCGTCCCGGTGACATTATGCTGTCTGTCACAGGAAAACCGTATGACACCCTTGACGAGGTCATCGGCAGTACCGACGGAAACGGTTCTCTTGCCGATTTCGGCGTTGAATACCGTCAGGTTGAGATGACTCCGGACAGCAAAATAGACTTCCCTGCCGTAAAAAAGGTAATAGACGAGTGTGGCGACAGATTAAAAGTAGTTTTCTTCCAGCGTTCAAAGGGTTATCTTAACAGACGCACACTCACAAGCGCGGAAATGAAAGAGCTTATAAGCTTTGTAAAATCAAATACCGGAGCTTACGTAGTTGCGGACAACTGTTACGGAGAGTTCGTAGACACCTGTGAGCCAACCTCTTACGGAGCTGATCTCGCAGTCGGTTCTCTTATAAAGAATCCCGGCGGAGGACTTGCCGAGTCGGGTGCGTATATTGCCGGTAGCCGCAGAGCCGTTGAACTTGCCTCTTACCGTTTGACATCCGTTGGTGTCGGAAGCGAGGTAGGCGCGTCGCTCGGGCAGAACAAGAGCTTTTACCGCGGACTGTTCTTCGCGCCTCACGTAGTAGCGCAAGCACTCAAAACCGCTCATTTTGCCGCTTACGTGTTCAGTGCTCTCGGATACGCCGTTGAGCCTGCGTGGAACGAGGACAGATACGACATAATCCAAACGGTAATACTTAACGATCCCAAAAAACTGTGTGCTTTCTGTCGCGGTATTCAGCACGGTTCCCCCGTTGATTCGTACGTAACTCCCGAACCGTGGGATATGCCCGGATACAACGATCAGGTAATCATGGCAGCAGGCGCGTTCGTACAGGGCGCTTCTATTGAGCTTTCCGCAGACGGACCAATGCGTCCTCCGTACACTGCATACTTCCAGGGCGGACTGACTTATGAAAGCGGTAAGATCGGTATCCTATCCGCCGCAAAAGAACTTCTTGAGGAAGAGAACAAGCAAATTTAATGTAAAATCACAAAAAGCATTTGCGACAAACCTTCTTGTTGCAAATGCTTTTTTCTTTTTATACGGAAATTCAAAGAGACATTTTATCAAAAATGCAATATATGTCTCCGGCTCCCATAATTATTACCGCGTCATTTTCGCGAACGTTTTCCTTGAGATATTCAAGAATTTCTTCATGGCTCGAAAAATATTTTGAGTCCTTGATGTCAGACGAAAGTTTTTCCGACGTAACTCCCCATTCGTTGACCTCTCGTGCAGCGTAAATATCAGCAAATATCATATTTGCATCAACTTCGTTAAACACGGAAACGAAGTCGTCGTAAAGCGCGGCGGTTCTTGAATAAGTATGCGGCTGGTAAACGCACCAAATTTTATCGTATCCAAGCTTTTCCGCGCTTTTAAGAGTGCTCTTTATCTCTACCGGATGATGTGCGTAGTCGTCGTAAACGTCGGCTCCATTAAACTTTCCGCGATAGTCCATGCGGCGTCTTATACCGTTAAACGCCAAAAGTCCTTTTTTTACGCCCTCCTCGGATATGCCGCAGGAAAATCCCGCAGTAGCTGCTGCAATCGCATCCATAACGTAATGTTCGCCCATAACGCCAAGCTCTATATGGCAGGTGTGTGTGTCGGGACATACTATGTCAAAACTCGATCTTCTGTTCTCATGCTTTATATTCACCGCGCGATAGTCAACGTCATCCGATTCGACACCAAACGTAACGGTCTTTCCCATAAAGTTTTTAGCTACGTCCCTTACGTTTTGATCGTCAAAGTTGAGAACGGCCATTCCGCTGTCTCCGCATCTTGATACGAATTTTGTAAAAGAACGCTTGATGTGATCAAGTCCCGAAAAATAATCGAGGTGATCGAGATCAATATTAAGCACCACGGCAACCGAGGGATAAAATTCGAGAAAAGAATCCTTGTATTCACAGGCTTCAAAGATAAAATTCTCCATACCGCCCGCTTTATACGAGCTCTCTATGCCTTTAAGCTCCGCGCCCGAAAGAACGGTAGGATCAGCGCATCCGGCATCAAAAACAGAAGCGACCATTGCTGTAGTAGTACTCTTTCCGTGCATACCGGAAATTCCGATGCGGTTTTTATACGAGCTCATTATATACCCGAGATAGTCTGCTCTTGATATAACCGGGATACCGATCTCCTTTGCACGCAGATATTCGGGATTATCCTCGCTTATAGCAACCGTGTAAACCAATGCGTCGTATTTTTCAATGCGAGAGGGATCAAGCTCGTAGTAAACCGAGATACCGGCATCCTCTAACTTTTTAGTTATTTTGCTCTCAACTCTGTCGTAACCTTCGGCGCAAAAGCCTTGAGCCGCAGTCATTTTGGCAAGAGCGGACATGCTTATTCCGCCGATACCGAGGAAATATATATTTTTAGCGTCTTTTAACAGCTCTGAAATCTTTTCTTTTCCGTATTCAGTGTTCTGAAGTGACACGGGATCACACCTTTCATTAAATAAATAACGGTAACCGTTATAGAAAAACCTTTAATTCTATTCGCAATTTTCACATTTTCTTTGCATAAACATCACAAAGATTATATATACTAATATACGCAAGGAAATGAAATTATAACCGACTTTTTCGGGAACTTTAATCTGGAGGCAAATTTAAATGGTCATTACCGACATCAAAATCAGAAAACTCTTTAACGACGGTCCGATGAAAGCTATCGTATCGGTAACATTCGACGATCAACTCGCTGTACACGACATTAAGGTAATTAATGCCCGCGAAAAGCTGTTTATCGTTATGCCGAGCAGAAAGAATCCCGACGCAACTTACCGTGACATCGTGCATCCCATAAATGCAGAATTCCGCGGTATGCTTGAGCGCGAAGTTCTCAGTGCTTACGAGACCGCGCTCGAAAACGAGCAGGAAACCAGCGACGAAGAAGAAGTCGTTCTCGTCTGACACAAAAAATTAGCTTCGGTACATCCGGTAAAAATCTCTGTCACATGATACCCTGACAGAGATTTTTATTTTTACCGTTTTTGAATTGAATTCTTTTCGTTTTCCGAAATACAGCACGCGATCGCGCATTGAGCGTATATTTTGTGTGAAAAAGCTCTTGCAAAAGCGCACATAATGGCGTGCGGCGCAGGAAGCTCCGCATCTGCAATATCAGTGCTCGGAAGTGCCGATCCGAAGGTCATTTTCAGCGCATTTTCCACTTCGTCGCAAAACAGGTCGTACTTATAAGCGACGTCGTACTCGTCGCCAAAAGCGTCTATAACCGTCTTTATCTCACTCATAGACAGCACCCTTTTGGCAAGGCAGATTATATGCAAAAGCGCGAGATGCTCTTTGGAATACCGCTTTTTTTGAGGCGGCGGAAGTATTTTATGCTTGACGTAATTGTTTATCATAGTGGGAGTAAGCAAGGTAGAAGATTCTTTCTCTTTATCTTCTTTTTCCTTGTTTTTGTCTCGCTCCTGATTTTCTCCGAAAAGAGAAAGATTCTTTTCTATTATGCTGAGAACCTGATCCATATAAAGCTCAAGCTCGGGAAGTTCGTTCCACCTCGGACAATGAAAATCCAGATATTTGCCGATTTCTATATCCATGGTATTTCCCTCCGTCTGATCATAATTACCTATTTTAATTATATCACCCGAAACATATTATGTCAAGCAAAAAACGGGATATTGCTCGATTTGAGCAATATCCCGTTTTGATTATCTTTTCCAAGCGCGGTATGAGAACAATACGAAAAGCGGAAAAAGTTCAAGGCGTCCGAACAGCATATTGGCTGACAAAACAAGCTTTGAAAGCGCACTGTACGACGCATAGTTCCCACTTGCGCCAACAGCACCGAGTCCGGGACCTATATTGTTCAAAGTAGCTATAACGCC
The DNA here is from genome assembly GCA_964525525.1 of uncultured Lachnospiraceae bacterium. Lineage (GTDB taxonomy): Bacteria > Bacillota > Clostridia > Oscillospirales > CAG-272 > RGIG2161. The sequence continues at coordinate 7,083 of CAZGHD010000079.1, forward strand.
CGAAATATTCGTTGTCGTATCAAGCCCGTCAAATGAAATTATAAACAGCGACACGACAAACACTACTGCGTAAAGAATAAAATACGACGAAACGTTGCGTACCAAAGACTCACTTACCGGCTTCCCGTTATACAGTATTGGACGCACTACGTTAGGCTTTATCGAAAGTCGTATCTCTCTGAAAGCAACCTTGCCGAGAATAATAAATCTTGAAATCTTAAGACCGCCGCCCGTACTTCCCGCGCACGCACCTATGCACATGATTATAAGCATAAGGATTCGTGATAATTCAGGCCAAAGATTAAAATCGGTTATGGTATATCCCGTTGTGGTTATTGCAGCAGAAACCTGGAAAAGCGATGTCCTTACCGCATCCAAAACGCTTGAATACATTCCCGATATATTAATAGCGATTACTGCAGTTGCCACTATTATAATTCCGAAATAGACCTTTAATTCAGTATTCTTGAGCAAATATTTTATCTTTCCCACAAGGACAAGATAGAAACAGCTAAAGTTAATACCAAACAATATCATAAATACGGTAACTATGGTTTGCACAGTAGGACTAAAACTCGCCATTGAGTCATTACGGAAAGAAACTCCGCCCGTTGCCGCAGTGCCGAGCGCGGTATTTATTGCATCGAACACCGACATTCCGCAAGGGAGCAACACAAGAAACTCAATGATAGTCAAAGATATATATATTCCGTAAAGTATCTTTGCGGTACCCTTTGAGCTGGGGACTAATTTTGAAACCTCTGCGCCCGGGCTTTCGGCTCTCATAAGATATATATTTCCGCCGCCTGATGCAATTTTCACTGCAGAAATAACTAACACGAGCACGCCCATACCGCCTATCCAGTGCGAAAGGCTTCGCCAATGCAACGTGGCGTGGCTTAATGCTTCAATATCAGATAACACACTCGCTCCGGTGGTAGTAAAGCCGGACACCATTTCAAAAAAAGCGTCGATAAAATCAGGAACCTCTCCCGAAAGATAAAACGGTATCGCTCCGCAAATACTGAGTACTATCCATCCAAGCGCGACGGTTATCAAGCCTTCACGCGAAAAGATCATTCTGTCTTTAGTTTTAATACGTGTAAACAGAAATCCGAGGCAGATCAGTATCAGCGCGGTAATCAGATAATATTTTAAAATATCTTCCTTGTAAATCAGCGCCGTAAGCGAAGGAACAAGCATAAGAAGTCCTTCAAAAGCGAGGAGCAGACCAAGGGAATAAACGATCATCCGTCTGTTCATAGGCTACCCCCTAATATCGTTCAAATGATCGAGTCCGATTCTTGTGGTAACTACTATTACGGTGTCCCCCACCTGCATAGAGTCCATACCGCGAGGAGAAATTATTTTACCCTTTCGGTTTATTGTTGCGATTATTACGTCGTTAGCAATATCAAGGTCTTTTAGCGGAATATCTACCATGTCACACTCCTCACCGACCGCAAATTCAAGCGCTTCCGCTTTACCGTCGGCAAGCTTATAAAGAGTAAGTACGTTACTTCCCTCTGAATTCTGTTTTGCGCGAACGTAACTGATGATAAGATTTGCCGCGATCTTCTTCGGAGTTACCACGGTATCCATTCCGAGAGGCTTTGCAAGATAAGCAAGCTCGGAACGGCTCACTTTAGTAATGGTTTTTATATCTGGCGATACGGTATTCGCGTAAAGCGAGGCTATAATATTTTCCTCATCAATTCCGGTCATACAGCAGAATGCATCGGTGTCTTTAAGTCCTTCCTCCGCAAGAAGCTGATGGTCTGTACCGTCACCCAAAATTACGTTAGCCGCGGGCAGAAGCGCCGCTATCTCATCAGCCGCCTCTTTATTTATTTCTATTATTGAAACGTCAATATGCTGCTTGAGAAGCTGCTCTGCAAGATAATAAGAGGTTCTTCCGCCGCCGATAATTATAACGTCGCGCACAGTGGTGGTTCTGATGCCTATTTCTCTGAAGAAATCACTCATTCTGTCGGGAGTTGCCATGAGCATAAGCACGTCACCCTCAAGAAACATAAAGTCACCGTACGGGATTATTACCGAGCCTTCACGCTCAACCGCGCATACGAGGACGGGATTCTTCATTCTTGAGAATATAGAGTTTACTGTACGTCCGCAAAGCGGCTCGTTTTTGGTAACCTCATACTCGATAAGCTCAACGCGTCCGCGTGCAAACGGCTCAACGTTTTTGGCAAGCGGGAACTTAATAACTCTCGCTATCTCGCGTGCGGTCTCCATTTCAGGGTTTATGCAAAGAGAAAGTCCGAGGTCATCTCTTATGATATAGATTCCCTCTCTGTATTCGGGATCGCGCGCTCTCGCTACCGTGTTTTTGGCACCGAGTTTTTTGCTTATAAGGCAGGTCAGCAGATTGATCTCATCGTTTCCTGTGAGAGCGATAACGAGCTCTGCTTCGTTGACTCCCGCCTCTTTCAGTATTTTATAATTAGTTGCATTACCGGTAACTGCGCCTATATCGTAAAGCCCGATAGCCGTATCTATTTTTTTGTCGTCAATATCTATTACCGTAATGGAATG
>CAZGHD010000080.1:0-9410 GCA_964525525.1 uncultured Lachnospiraceae bacterium
TGCGGAGCCGATAACGCCCGCTACGTTGGGACCCATTGCGTGCATAAGCAGGAAGGTTGCGGGGTTTTCCTTCTGACCGACTATCTGGGATACGCGAGCCGCCATAGGAACAGCGGAAACGCCTGCAGAGCCGATAAGAGGATTGATCTTGCCGCCGGTAACGAAGTACATTACCTTACCGAGAAGCAGACCACCGATGGTGGAAAGAATAAACGCCGCAAGGCCGAGCGCGATTATTGCGAGAGTGGGAACGGAAATGAACGATTCTGCATTTGCGGTAGCGCCGACAGAGACACCGAGACAGATGGTAACGGCGTTCATAAGGCCGTTCTGCGCGGTTTTGGAAAGACGTTCGGTAACGCCGCAAACGTTGAACAGGTTACCGAGCATAAGCAGACCGACGAGGGGAGCCGCATCGGGAACGATAAGTGTTACGACAAGGGTAACTATTATCGGGAAAACTACTTTCTCAAGCTGAGATACGGGACGAAGGTTTTCCATAACTACCGAGCGCTCTTTCTTGGTGGTGAGCAGTTTCATAAACGGAGGCTGGATTATCGGGATAAGCGCCATATAACTGTATGCCGCTATCGCGATAGCACCGAGCAGGGTAGGTGCGAGTGTTTTTGTTACGAGTATCGCCGTAGGTCCGTCTGCACCGCCGATAATACCGATGGACGCAGCCGCCTCGGGTACGAAACCGATAAGGAGCGCACCGATAAACGCCGCGAAAACGCCAAGCTGAGCCGCCGCGCCGAGCAGAAGGCTCTTGGGATTTGCGATAAGGGGGGTAAAGTCGGTCATCGCGCCAACACCAAGGAATATGATGGACGGATAGATACCGAGTTTAACACCGAGATAAAGCAGGTCAATGAGACCGCCATTTTTAACGACTTTTATAATGTCAAGCTGTTCTTCAAGGAACAGATCCATATGGAACATATTCGCGCCGGGAAGGTTGGTAAGAAGCATACCGAACGCGATCGGGATGAGCAGAAGTGGCTCAAATTTCTTTGCTATCGCAAGATAGAAAAGCACGCCGATTATCACGTACATTACAAGTGTTTTTGCCATAAGAGCCGGGTCTTCGCAAAATCTTGCAATGCCGGTCGTTCCGACAAAGTTTTTTATTGTTTCAATGATGCCTGAAAAGAAATCCGACATTTGTTGTACCTCTCAAAATTTATTTCTGTCGGGTGATTAAGCAAGGGTAAGAAGAACGTCACCGGAGTTGACAGAAGCACCTTTCTGAGTGTTTACGGATGCAACGGTACCGTCGGAGGGAGCCATGATTTCGTTCTCCATCTTCATAGCCTCAAGTACGCAGAGAACGTCGCCCTTTGCGACAGCCTGACCTACGGTAACGTTTACGCTGAGGATGCTGCCGGGCATGGGAGCTGCGATAGTAACAGAACCAGCGGAGCCGGTAGGAGCAGCAGCGGGAGCGGGAGCGGCTGCGGGTGCAGCGGCAGGAGCAGGAGCTGCAGCAGGTGCGGGAGCAGGAGCAGCTGCAGGAGCCGGAGCAGCGGTAGCAACGGGAGCGGCAACGCCGCCTACTTCTTCAACCATAACTTCATATACCGTACCGTTAACGGTGATATTATATTTTTTCATTTTGTTTTTCTCCAATCAATAGATTATTTTATGATCTTTAAAATTAATTACGTTTGGATTATCTCTCGTTCCAGCGGGGAGAGCCTGCGCGGCGGAAGGAAACTACGCGGAATTCGTTTACCGATTTACCTTCTGATGCGGCGATAGCGGCGGCAAGAACAGCGATGAGCTGTTTGTCATCTGCCGCAGGAGTCTGAGGTACCGGCGCGGCTGTAGCTGCGGGAGCGGGTGCGGGAGCCTGCTTTTCCTCGGGCTTTGCTGACTTATCCTTTCTCATATCGTACATGAATACGCGGAGCAGTACGAGTATGCCCCAGATGATGATAAGAACTGCAAATACCGTAGCAAGTCCGAGAATGATCATCTGAAGGGACAGAGTAAGTCTCTCGGACATCGACATGGGGTTGTTCATAACCGATTCCATATCGACGGTAGCAAGCATTCTCATTACGTTGATATTAGGCATTTCAGTTATCCTCCTGCAAAATTAAAGAGGATAGTTTGAATGACGGCGGTAAAGCGGACTTTCGCTCTTTGAACCGAGCATTTCAAAAGCTGCACAGATGCGGGGCTTGAGCTCGTTTACTGCGATAACGTCGTCTATCGCACCGCGTGCTGCTGCCTCGACGGGAGAAGCAACGGTAGCATCCCATTCAGCCTCAAGCTCAGTGCGAGCGGCCTTGGGATCGTCAGAAGCCATGATGCGGTCCTTGAGTGCAAACTCAACGGCGGAAGCGGTGGGCATTACGCCGATCTTTGCAGAATCGAGCGCGAGAGCAACGTCAGCACCGAGGCTCTTTGAAGCCATGAGAGTGTAAGACGCACCGTAAGCCTGTCCGAGTACCACGGTAACCTTTGCGTTTTCAGAGGAAGCAACTGCAGACGCAAGCTTTGCAAGCTCTGCTGCGTAGGTTTTACCCTCGGATTCATAAGAAACGTCAAGACCTTCGCTGTCAACGAGGGTAAGGAGAGGAATGTTGAAGCTGTCGCACATGGAAATGAAGCGAGCGGCCTTCTTTGCGGCACCGGGAGTGAGCTTGCCGCCGTTTTCCTCGTGGTTGTTAGCTGCAACGCCGATAACGGCGCCGCCGAGACGTACAAGACCAACCGTCATCTCTTTTGCGTAGCCCGCGGAAAGCTCAAAGAAGATTCCGTCGTCAGAGAGAGCGGTAACGAGGTCTTTTGCATTGCCGTTATATCCTGCGGCAACAGGCTGAGTGTTTTCAAGAGTTGCGCCGACGTAAACGGTACCTTCGGCATTGTTTGCGGGAAGGAGATTTACAAGTGCTTTTGCGTAACCGAGAGCGGTAGGCTCGTCATCGCAAACTACGCTAACGAGACCTTCAGCATCAGCAAAGTCAGCGTCAGACACTTCCTGACCTACAATAAAGGGAGGATTTACGAAAAGGGAACCGTTCTTTTTAGAAATTATAACGGCGTCAAACATAGCCGCGATAGCAGCTGCGCTGCCGGAGCAAAGACCGGGAACGAGGGCTATCTGAGGAATGATGCCGGAAGCGCGTGATACGCACTTCATTATCTTGCCGTAACCGGCGAGAGCGGAAACGCCCTCCATTACGCAAGCTCCGGCACTGTCAAACATACCTACAACGGGCGCGCCGTTCTTGAGTGCGAGAGAGTAAAGATCGCAGATCTTTTTAGCGTGTGCGGCATCGAGCGCACCGCTCATACGGGAAAAGTCCTGTGCAAACGCGAACACGAGTCTGCCGGAAACCGCACCGTAACCGGTGATAACACCCTCGAAATCATCGGGGGTCTCGGTGTCGAACTCAGTTGCGCTGCGGCGAACGTATTTCTGAGTTTCAACAAAGCTTCCTTCATCAAAAAGAGAAAGAAGACGGACGCGGGCGGACAAACGCCCGGTCTTGGAGGCGTCCGCTTCGGCCTTGGTGTCAAGAGAAGCGAGAGCCTGACGCAGTTCTTCTGCGCTCTGGGGTTTTGTGATGTTATCCATGAAACGCTCCAAATCTCGGCAGCTGTGATATATGGTATCCCGAATCTGCGGCTGCCGTCACAGAAGCGGATTTTAGAAACCGTGTCGGGGAAAGAGAACGGCTACTTTATTAAATGAATACCATTCTCCCCCATTATAAATACATTATACATTATTTTTTAGTAAAGTGCAAGTAAAAATCCATAAAATAACAAAATAGTTCAAAAAAATATCGATACGTATTGAATTTCACGGAGTTGAGGGGTATAATAAACAAGACAGGACTTTACGTTTATTATGTATTATAATGAGGATAAATATGATTATAGATTTTCACACACACGCTTTTCCCGATCATTTGGCTGAGCGCGCGGTATCAAAGCTTGCTGCGATAGCTAAAATGGAGCCGTATACCGACGGCACAGTTGAAAGCCTGCGCGCACGTATGCGCGAGTACGGAGTTGACCGCTCGGTCGTCTGCAATATAGCGACCAACGCAAAACAGCAGACCAACGTAAACAATTTCGCAATAGAGCTTAATTCAGATCCCGATTTTATCTCCCTTGCTTCCTTCCATCCGGGAAGCGATAATATAGAGAGCGAGATCGAAAGGGTACGCGCGGCGGGAATAAAAGGACTTAAGCTCCACCCAGACTATATGGGGTATCTGATAGACGATCCTGCGTTCGAGCCCATCCTCGGAAAATGCGAAGAAATGGGAATGTTCGTAATAATCCACGCAGGACACGACGTTATTTCTCCCGATCTCATCCACGCTACGCCGGAAAAGATAATCAAAGTGTCGGACAAGTTCCCGAAACTTAAATTCATAGCCGCGCATTTCGGATCAAATCTGCTCTGGGATGACGTAATGAGATATATTGTCGGTACCCGGGTTTATATCGACACGTCGCTTGCGTATCATTTCGGACTGTCACCCGATCTTGCAAAGCGAATAATCGAAGAACACGACCCGGATAAAGTACTGTTCGGCAGTGATATTCCATGGGGCTCTCCCGAAAAGACTAAAGAATATCTGCTATCTCTTGAATTGAGCGACGAAACGTACGAAAGAATATTCCACCTGAACGCTGAAAAACTGATCGGCGAGTGAGAAATTTAAGAAAGGCGGAGAACCATGAAAAAATATGATATTGTAATAATTGGCGGCGGTATCGGCGGCCTTATGGCGGCATATCGCCTGAAACGCAAAATGCCGAACGTAAAAATAGCGATAACCGAGAGGGGAAACGTTCTTGAAAAAAGAAACTGCCCCGCGGGAAAGAACAGTATCTGCGTACACTGCAAGCACTGTAGCATAACCAGCGGATACGCAGGCGCGGGTGCGTTCTCTGACGGTAAATTTAATCTCGGTACGGCGTACGGCGGCACTCTCGGAGACGAACTCGGCGAGGACGTTGCCTGTCGTTATATAGACGAGGTCGACAAGATTCTTGACGAGTACTGTACCTCGGGAACGCCGAAGATATATAAATCAAATGAAAAACTCAAGCTCAAGTGCCTTCAGAACAATCTCCGTCTGCTTGATATGAACGTAAAGCATCTCGGTACGGATAACAACTATCTGACTATGCTTAATCTCATAAAAGCGCTTGAAGAGGACGGCGTTGAGATGTTCGCGCTGTACGATTGCGCGTCTGTCACCCGAGAGGGCAGTGGATATAAGCTCGCTTATACAACCGGGGAAGAACTCTACGGCGAAAAGGTAATTATCGCGACAGGACGCGGAGGAGCTAACTTCGTGGCGGATTTCTGCCGCTCAAACGGGGTTCATATGCACTCAAATCACGTTGACATCGGCGTGAGAGTTGAAATGAAAGATATAATATGGAAAGAATTTTCCGACGAGATATACGAGCCTAAGATTCTGTATAAGACGAAAACTTTTGAAGATAAGTGCCGTATGTTCTGCTTTAACAAAGGCGGACTCGTCTCAGCGGAAAACAATCACGGTATCATAACTGCAAACGGTCATTCCTACGCGGAAGCAGAGAAAAAGACCGAAAACTGTAACTTCGCGATACTCTCGAGCATCAGATTCACCGAGCCTTTCCACCAGCCGACCGAGTACGTTGAGAGTATTTCCCGACTTGCAAATATGATAGGAAAGGGAAACGTTCTCGTTCAGAGATTCGGCGACCTTATCAGAGGCAGACGCACAAACGATCACCGTCTCGGTCAGAATACGGTAATTCCCACACTTCGCGCTACCGCAGGTGACATATCGCTCGTTTTGCCGCACAGAATTCTTACCAATATCATCGAGACGATCTACGCGCTTGACAGAGTAGCTCCCGGTACGGCAAACGACGATACTCTGCTTTACGGATGCGAAAGTAAGTATTATTCCATACGCCCCGAATTTATGAATGAAAAATTCGAGCTGATCGACGGGGTTTATATAATCGGAGACGGAAGCGGTATCTGCCGAGGACTGTCGCAGTCAGGTGCGATGGGTATATACGTTGCCGACTGTATTTCGGAAGAATAATTTTTGAACTAAACCTCAAAAAATGACGTTTGTGTGAGAAAAACGTGAAAACAATGTGTAAGTGAGTGTCAAAATTTGTTGACAAGTTTGGCGCGGTGTGCTATAATGAGTTTAATTGTAAAAAAGTAATCTCATTAGTTCAGCGCAGTTTGCATATCAGGAGAGAAAAATGATTTTTTATTATATAAGACACGGAGATCCGATATACGCGCCCGATTCGCTTACCCCCCTTGGCGAAAGACAGGCGGAAGCAGTCGGTAAAAGACTTGCCGTACACGGAGTGGACAGAATATTTTCCTCTTCTTCAGAGCGCGCTATGTTGACGGCAAAGCCCTTGAGCGAGATCCTGGATATAAAAATAACCCCGCTTGATTTCGCGACAGAGCATCTTGCGTGGAATGAATTTACCGTTGAGAAAAGAGGGGGCAAACGTTTCCTTTTCGAGGATACCGAGTCAAAGGTGCTTTTTGCGGACGAGTCGGTGATCTCTCTCGGCCACAGATGGTACGAGCATCCCGCTTTTACCAAATTTAAAGCGGGAATCGACAGAATATACAATGAAAGCTTTGGGTTTTTCAAAGCACTTGGATATGAGCAGATAAGACATACCGGAAAGTATAAGGTAATCAAACCGAATAACGAAAAAATTGCGTTTTTCGCGCATCAGGGCTTTGGTATTGCCTTTATGAGCGTGCTTCTCGATATACCGTATCCGTTTATTGCAAATCATTACGATATATGCCATACGGGAGTTACGGCGATTGAGTTCAGCGAAGAAGGCGGTTACGCTATCCCCAAGGTACTGTTCTGGTCTTCCGATTCTCATTTGTATAAAGAAGGCTTGCCGACAAAGTACAATAATATGTTCTACATATAATTCAGATCGCTTTGCATTATAAATTTAATTTGTATTTGTGAGGACAATATGAAAGCGTTAGAGGAAAAAATCTTAAAAGAAGGAAAAGTGCTTCCCGGAAATATACTCAAGGTCGGTTCTTTTCTCAATCATCAGCTTGACGTTGATTTTCTTATGGAAATGGGACAGGAGATCGCCCGTCTGTTCTCTGACGCGGGGGTCAATAAGATTTTGACCATAGAGGCGTCCGGTATCGCAATAGCGATGGGCGCGGGTGCAGCTATGCACGTTCCGGTGGTTTTTGCAAAGAAAAATAAGACCGGTAACGTAAGCGGAGACGTTTATTCCACCGTGGTGCACTCATATACCCACGGCACCGATTATAACGTCGTTGTCGCAAGTGAATATCTTTCCCCAAACGATACGGTTTTGATAGTTGACGACTTTCTCGCAAACGGTAAAGCTCTTCTCGGACTTATAGATATAGTCAGCCAGTCGGGCGCGAAGCTTGCAGGTGCTTGTTGCGCGATAGAAAAGGGTTTTCAGCGCGGAGGAGACGATCTCCGTGCAAAGGGTATCAGGGTTGAATCTCTTGCGATAGTCGAGAGCATGAGTGACGACTCGGTCACCTTCCGAAAATAGTGTGTAATTAAATTTACATAAAAATTTTAAGGAGAAAAAGACAATGAAAAGACTTCTCGCATTTCTTCTCGCTGCAATAATGCTTCTCGCTCTTGCAGCATGCGCTGGCGACGAGAATCCTGACAACCAGGGTGACGACGGCGCAAAAACTCTCAAGGTTGGATTTATTTTCCTTCACGACGAGAACTCCACCTATGACCTCAACTTCATTACTGCAGCTAAGGAAGCTTGCAAGAACAAGAACGTTGAGTACGTACAGAAGACCCAGATCCCCGAGAGTAACGACTGCTACGACGCAGCTGTTGAACTTATCGAGGTTGACGGTTGTGACATCATCTTCGCAGACAGCTTCGGTCACGAGTCCTTCCTTATGAAGGCTGCTGCAGAGTATCCGGACGTTCAGTTCTGCCACGCAACCGGTACTCAGGCTCACACCTCTGATCTCAAGAACTTCCACAACGCATTCGCTTCTATCTACGAGGGCCGTTACCTTGCAGGTGTTGCTGCAGGTCTCAAGCTCAACGAGATGATCGCTGACGGTCAGTTCACTGCTGAAGAAGCTAAGATGGGCTACGTAGGCGCATTCACCTTCGCAGAAGTTATTTCCGGTTACACCTCTTTCTATCTGGGCGCTAAGTCCGTTTGCCCCACCGTTACCATGGACGTTAAGTTCACCGGTTCTTGGTATGACGAAAAGCTCGAGAAGGAAGCAGCTCAGGCTCTTATCGCCGGCGGTTGCAAACTTATCAGCCAGCACGCTGACTCCATGGGCGCTCCTACCGCTTGTGAGACCGAAGGCGTTCCTAACGTTTCTTACAACGGCAGCACTCTTTCCGCTTGCCCCAACACCTTCATCGTTTCTTCCAGAATCAACTGGGTTCCTTACTTCGAGTACATCATTGACTGCGTAAACGGCGGCAAGGCTATCGACGTTGACTGGACCGGTACTCTTCAGACCGGCTCTGTTGTTCTTACTGACGTTAACACCAAGGCTGCTGCAGAAGGTACTGTTGAAAAGCTCGCTGAAGTTGAAAAGGCTCTTCGCGACGGCACTCTCAACGTATTCGATACCGCTAACTTCACCGTTGGTGGCGAGACTCTCACCTCCTACATGGCTGACGTTGACTTCGATACCGATTATACCAAGGATACCGAAGTTATCGAGAATGGCGTATTCTTCGAGTCCAAGTTCCGTTCCGGTCCTTACTTTGATATAGAGATCGACGGCATCACTCTTCTTGATAGAAACTACGGCTGATAACAAATTAGAATTAAGGCGAGGCGCCTGCCTCGCCTTATCCTAATTTTGAAGATTGCGCTCCGACGGTCGGAACGTGATCTTGAAAATTAGAGAAACGGAGGCAAAACGTGATAAAACAACCCGCTATTGAATTAAAAAATATAACCAAAAGATTTGGCGCCAAAGTTATCGCAAACAACAACGTAAGCCTCACTGCATATCACGGTGAGATACTTTCCATCCTCGGTGAGAACGGAAGCGGAAAGACCACGCTTATGAATATGATCTCGGGAATATATTTCCCGGACGAAGGTCAGATATTCGTAAACGGTCAGGAAGCTGTTATTGCTTCTCCCAAGGACGCGTTCAAATTCAGAATAGGTATGATACATCAGCATTTCAAGCTTGTTGATGTATTTTCTGCTGCGGAAAATATCGTTCTCGGTATAAGCGAGGGCAAGTATAATCTCAAAAAGGCTACCGAGCAGATCCAAAAGATAAGCGAGCAGTACGGTTTTGATCTTGATCCCGACAAGAAGATATACGAGATGTCTGTTTCCGAAAAACAGACGGTTGAGATAATCAAGGTGCT
>CAZGHD010000081.1:0-9359 GCA_964525525.1 uncultured Lachnospiraceae bacterium
TCGGGGAATACGTTTTTACCGTTAGAAAGAATGATAACGTTTTTCTTACGTCCGGTGATGTAGATATAGTTATCTTTGTCCATATATCCGATGTCGCCGGTGCGGAAGAATCCGTCCTCGGTGAATACCTCTGCAGTAGCTTCGGGATTCTTGTAGTAACCCATCATTACGTTGTCGCCCTTGACGAGTATCTCGCCGGTTTCTTCGTCGGGAGATTTGTCAATCTTGACCTCGCATCCGTAAACGGGCTGACCTACCGAGTGGAATTTGACCTTACCGGGAGAGTTTACCGCTACGAGCGGAGCACATTCGGTAATGCCGTAGCCTTCAAGTACGGTGATGCCGAAAGCGTAGAAATCCTTTATGATCTGCGGAGAGAGCGGAGCGCCGCCGCAGACGATACTCTTTAAGTTTCCGCCGAATGCGCCGAGGATCTGCGAGAATATCTCCTGACGCTTATCAATACCGAGCGCAAGCATAGCGGCAGAAGCCTTCATACCGAGCTTGACCTTTTTGGTCATGCCTTTTTTGTTTATCTCGTCCCAGATCTTTTTGTGCATGGTCTCAAGGAAAAGAGGAACGAGAACGAGAGTGTTCGGCTTAAACGACGCAAAGTTACGCATTACGTACTTGATGCTGTCGTTGATAAATACGGAACCGCCTATGTTAATCATAGCGAGGTTACCGCAGGTAAGCTCGTAGGTGTGATGCGGGGGAAGAACTGACACGAAGGTGTTGTTATGATCGTATGACATTGAAAGGCAGGATGCGTTTACCGCCGCGGTCAGGTTTTTCTGAGAGAGCATAACGCCCTTACTCGTACCGGTCGTTCCGGAGGTGAAGAGAAGCGCGCACATGATCTCCATATCTATCTCGTGATCGAGATATGCGGTGTTGCCGGCTTCAAGCTCTTTGCGTCCAAGCTCGATGAGTTCGTCATAAGCAACTACCTTTTCGGATTTTATGTTTTCGGTTGAGGAGACGATGGGGACGAACATCTGCACTCCGGGGAGTCTATCCTCAAGTGCCGCCATACGGTTGTTGAAGCTCTCGGTGTAAAATACAGCCGAAACCTCCGCAAGCTCGATGAAATCAACGAGGTGATCTTCGTCTATCTCCTTATCGAGAGGAACTATAACTCCGCCGCCGTTTACGGTAGCGAGGTAGGTGGTGATCCATCCGGGATGGAGTTCGCCTATCACGGCAATTCTCTTGCCCATAAGTCCGCGTACGGCAAACGCAGTGCCGAGGCGGTTCATGTTTTCCCAAATGTCGTTATAAGTGTAATGCTTTATTTCGCCGTTCTCTTTGTAACTGTAAAAGTCTTTATCCCCGAACGCTTCCATACTCGTCTTTACGAGATGGCGCAGATCGTTTATTATTTTCGGGGGTTCTGCCTTCAGGTTATTGATCATTCGCATTGAAAAATCCTCCTGCGTGCACAGTGCACTTAAAGTATTATATCACAAATTATTGTTTTGTCAAGATTTTGCCAAAATAATTGTTGAATTCTCAACTTGATTTGAACCTTTTTTGAGTATTTCTATAATATTTGTAATTAAAACTTGAAAAAGATAGCGATAAATGTTATAATAAAATGAGATCATTTTTATTTAAGTTACATCCTCGGTCTGCACTATTTGTTGTTTAAGGAGCGAGCTGATTTTATGAAAAAAGAAAACGATTTGATCCCCGAACAGAGCGAAGAAACTGCGGTTGGCAAGAAAAAACAGCCGAAGAACCCGAAAAAAAGAAAAAAGATAATCATATGCGTCATTTTCCTTGTGATGGCGGTATTTTGCGCGCTTTATACGACCGTACTCCAGGATATAGACTTTGACGTTCTGCTTGAAAATATAAAGACAAGCTTTGAAGAAGAGGAAGAGGGTTATACCGAATTTCTTTTCCATGAAGCAAACTATAATGAGGATATTTTCAAGGACAAGACGTATATGGCACTTGACAGATACGTCAGATACGAGTACGGCGGTGTTACATATACAATAACCGATGAAAACTACGCCCAGTACGGACCGGACGTTGAGTTTTTCGGCGAGTATTTCGCGTGCCTGATTGACGGAGACGCCGAGGGCTACAACGCGCTTTGCTCTGAAAAATATTATAAGATAAAAGGCAACGAGCCGTTTGAGAGATTTACGAAGCAAAAAATATACGATATGCATATTCTCAAACAGCGTCAGACTACCGACGAGGACGGTGTTACGATGTATTATTACGTCGTGAATTATAAAATAAGACTCAACAACGGCTCTTTCCGCACCGACACGGGTGACGATGCGTCAAGACTTCTCGTTATGGTACTGACCGACAGAGAGGGAAGTGTAAAAATCGACAAGATAGTATATTATAAGACAAGCAAATAGTATTTACAAAACCTCCTTTTTATGGTACAATTTATACGTCATAACAATACGGAGGAGTTACCGTGCTTGATTATCTTCCGATAGTGTGGGTCGCTATTATCGTAGTTTCTATAGTCTGCGAGGCGGCGTCGCGCACTTTCATCCCGTTATGGTTTGCGCCCGCTGCTGCAGTTTCGCTGATACTGTCTTTTGCGGGGCTCCCTAAGTGGCTCGGAGTGCTTGCGTTCTTCTTTACCGCACTCGTTCTGTTTGTGCTGTCGCGTACAGTATTTGCTTCTCTGCTCGGTATAAAAAAACGGCGTGAGAACCCGATTGCCGGCCGGCAGGCACTTGTTATCGAATCGGTAGATAACCTCAGAATGACAGGGAAGGTCCTCGTTGACGGTGTCGAAATGCGGGCAGTGTCTTTAAGCGATAGTGATATTATTCCCGCAGGAGAGATCGTTACGGTGATCGCTGATGAAAACGGAGTCATCGTCTGCAAGTGAAGCGCAAAACCATTTAAGAAAATTCCGTGTATGCGGATTTTTCTTAAAAATATAAATGCGAAAATAATCGAATATAAGGAGATACAAATGAAAAAAGTTGCAATAATAATGGGCAGTGACAGTGATCTGCCGGTAGTTAACAGCTGTATGGAAAGACTTGAGAAATTCGGGATACCTTACGAGGCACACATAATGAGCGCGCACAGAACTCCCGAGATAGCTCATACTTTTTCCGCAAATGCTGAAAGAGAAGGCTTCGGCGTGATAATCGCCGCAGCAGGTAAAGCCGCTCACCTTGCAGGTGTTATGGCGGCGGGAACTATTCTTCCCGTTATCGGAATTCCGATGAAATCCTCTACTCTTGACGGTATGGATTCGCTTCTTTCTACCGTTCAGATGCCGTCCGGCGTTCCGGTTGCTACCGTTGCAATAGACGGTGCGGCAAACGCGGCTATACTCGCGGCGCAGATTCTTGCTCTCTCTGAACCCGAGCTTGCTGAAAAGCTTCGCCTGATGAAGAAAGATATGTCGGACAGCGTTCAGAAAAAGGATATCGCGCTTCAGTCGGATATGAACTATTAATTGATAATATTAAAATAAATACGCAAAGGAATTTGACAAAATGAACGAAAAACTTTTTGAAGGTAAGGTAAGAGCGATCTACGAGGCTGATGACGACAATCTCCTCATCGTTACTACCGACCGTATTTCCGCATACGATGTTATTATGCCCACCCTCATTCCCGAGAAGGGCGTTATCCTCAACTCTCTTTCCGAGTTCTGGTTTGATCTCACCAAAGATACCGTTAAAAATCATCTCGTTACATCTGACGTTGATAAGTATCCCGGAAAGTTCTGTGGCGATAAGGATCTCGTTGGCAGATCTATGCTTGTAAAGAAGCTCAAGATGCTTCCGTTTGAGTGCATAGTTCGCGGATATATCTCCGGCTCCGCATGGGAGAGCTATCAGAAGAACGGTACCGTTTGCGATATGCCGGTTCGCACCGGTATGAAAGAGAGCGATAAGTTTGACGAGCCGATCTTCACTCCCTCTACCAAGGCGGCTGAAGGGCACGACATAAACGTAAGCTACGACTATATGGCAAACGAGCTCGGTACCGAGCTTGCGACCAAAGTACGCGATAAGACCATCGAGGTATATTCTCTTTGCGCTGATTACGCGGCAAAGCGTGGAATCATTATCGCAGACACCAAGCTCGAGTTCGGTCTTGACGAAAACGGCGAGCTCGTTCTCGGTGACGAGGTTCTCACTCCTGACTCCAGCCGTTTCTGGCCGGCGGCAGAGTATGAGAGCGGACGCTCACAGGCAAGCTACGACAAGCAGTATCTTCGCGACTGGCTTACTGCAAACGGCCACCGCGGAGTATCTCCCGCTCCCGAGCTTCCCGCTGACGTAGTAGCAGCTACCCGCGCTAAATACGTTGAAGCTTACGAGATGATCACCGGCAAAAAGTTTGATAAATAAGAGAACCGATATGAGTATAAAGAAAATTGCCGTGCTCGTTTCGGGCGGCGGTACTAATCTTCAGGCTATGATAGATGCTCACGCGAGAGGCGAAATAAACAATGCGGAATTTTGCGTTGTTATTTCTTCCAAAGAGGACGCGTATGCGCTTGAGCGTGCTAAAAATGCGGGAATTCCTACCGAAGTTGTTGTACGTAAAGAATATCCCGACGTTGCGTCTTATACCGCGGCGATAGTTGACGTGCTGAAAAAGCACTCCGCCGATCTCGTTGTATACGCGGGATTTATGACCATACTTGACGAGCAGATTGTTAAGGAATACGATGGCAGAATGATGAACGTTCACCCGTCACTTATCCCGTCTTTCTGCGGTGTGGGTATGTACGGACTTCACGTTCACGAGGCAGCGCTTGCGCGCGGAGTTAAACTCACGGGAGCGACGGTGCATTTCGTTAACGAGGAATGCGACGGTGGCCCGATAATTCTGCAAAAAGCTGTTGCTATCGAAAACGGAGATACGCCCGAGGTACTTCAGGCACGTGTAATGCACGAGGCAGAATGGAAGATACTCCCGCAGGCGGTTGATCTTTTCTGCCGCGACAAGCTGAAAATAGAAAACAACAGAGTTATAATACTTGACTAAGTTATGATTTAATGAAAGGAAATATAACAAATGGCAAAGAGAGCGATAATCAGCCTGACCGACAAAACAGGCGTAGTTGAATTTGCAAAATCCTTGGTTGAACTCGGTTTCGAGATCATCTCCACCGGCGGTACCGCAAAGGTAATTTCCGACGCGGGTATCCCCGTTATCGGCGTGTCAGACATCACCGGTTTCCCGGAGTGTCTTGACGGTAGAGTAAAGACTCTTCACCCGAATATCCACGCAGGCGTTCTTGCTATGCGTTCCAATCCCGAGCATATGGCTCAGCTCAAAGAGCTCGGCGTTGAGACTATCGACGTTGTTGCGATCAACCTCTATCCCTTTAAGCAGACCATAATGAAGGACAACGTTACCAGAGAGGAAGCTATCGAGAATATCGACATCGGCGGTCCCACTCTCCTTCGTGCAGCGTCCAAAAACTATCAGGACGTAGCGGTAATCGTTGACCCTGCTGACTACGACAAGGTAATTGAAGAATACAAGGCAAACGGCGAAGTATCTGTTGATACCAAGCTCAAGCTGGCTTATAAGGTGTTTGAGCATACCGCGGCGTACGATGCGCTTATCGCGTCCTACCTCCGCCGTGAGACCGGCTCCGATATTTTCCCCGAAAAGCTTACTCTCACCTACGAGAAGGCTCAGTCTATGAGATACGGCGAAAACCCGCATCAGAACGCCGCTTTCTACCGCGAGGTAGGCAAGGGATTTGAGGGTACTCTTGCCGCGGCTGAACAGCTTCACGGCAAAGAGCTTTCCTACAATAATATCAATGACGCAAACGGCGCGCTTGATGCTCTCAAGGAGTTTTCTGAGCCCTGCGCGGTTGCTGTTAAGCACGCTAACCCCTGCGGCATCGGCGTAGCTGACAATCTTTACGACGCTTATATGAAGGCGTATGAATCTGACCCCGTTTCCATATTCGGCGGTATCGTTGCTATCAACCGTCCTCTTGACGGTAAGACTGCAGAGGAAATGGCAAAGCTGTTCCTTGAAATAATTATCGCTCCCGAATTCTCGCCTGAAGCACTTGAGATACTTACCGCAAAGAAGAATCTCCGTCTTCTTCGTCTCCCCGAAATATCCAAGCCTAACCGCGCTGATATGCTGGATATGAAGAAGGTTGCAGGCGGTCTTCTCGTTCAGGAGCTCAACACCGAGCTTTACGACGATGCTGACGTTACCTGCGTTACCGAGCGTAAGCCTACCGAGGCAGAGCTTGCTGATATGAAGTTTGCTATGCGTGCAGTAAAACATACCAAGTCAAACGGTATCGTTCTTGTAAAGGACGGCGCGACTATCGGTATCGGCCCCGGCCAGACCAACCGTGTTACCGCTCTTGATATTGCTATCAAGTACGCAGGCGAGAGAGCAAAGGGGTCCGTTCTTGGTTCTGATGCTTTCTTCCCGTTCAGCGACTGTGTTGAAAGCGCGGCTGCAGCAGGCATCACTGCAATCGTTCAGCCCGGCGGTTCTATCCGCGACCAGGAGTCTATCGACGCGTGCAACAAGTACGGTATCGCAATGATATTCACCGGCAAGCGTCATTTTAAGCACTAATAATTGGAAATCAAAAAATGCTCAGAGCAAACTGCTCTGAGCATTTTTTATGCAATTTTAGAAGTTATTGCTGGGCCTTTACTTTCTTGCGTGTGATTATCTGGAATGCGGCTACGCTTCCGGCAAGGAGAAGACCGATAACGTCGGTCACGATTCCGGGATAGATCAAAAGCAGACCGCCTGCTACGCAGAGAATTCTTTGATACCAGTGCATATTACGGATGAAATATCCTTCAAGCGCGGCTGAGACTGCGAAAATTCCGACAAGAGAAGTTATACAGATAAGTATTACTTCCCAAGGCGTGGTGTTGATAAACAGCATCGCCGGATTGAGCGCGAATACGTACGGAACGATGAACGCGCCTATCGCCAGCTTGGTTGACGTGAATGCGGTCTTCATGGGGTTTGCCTGAGCTATCGCCGCGCCTGCGTAAGCCGCAAGAGCAACGGGGGGAGTAAGGTCGGCAACTATACCGAAATAGAATACGAAGAAGTGAGCTGCAACCATGGGAACGCCCATCTGTACGAGGATCGGAGCGCAGGTTGCCGCCATTATGCAGTAGTTCGCAGTAGTGGGAACGCCCATACCGAGAACGATACAGCAGAGCATAGTAAGGAAAAGCGCGATAATAACGTGGTTACCCGCAAGAGCGACGATACCGTTGAACAGCATATAAGCAAGTCCCGTGACGCCGATGATACCCGCGATGATACCTGCAACACCGCAAGCGGCGGCAACAGTAATCATACCCTGTCCGCCGGCGGCAAGAGCTTCAAGCAGACGCTTGGGGGTAATGCGGTGCTCTTTGTTGAACATACTTACGACTATTGCCGCAACGATAGCGATAGCAGCCGCGTAAGCGATAGAGCGGGTACTGGTACCTACAAGGTATATGAGAAGCAGAAGGGGAAGAAGGAGATAGGTCTGTTTAAGCAGAGGCTTGAGCTTGGGAAGCTCCTCACGGCTCAGACCGCGCAGACCCTCTTTCTTTGCTTCAAGGTGAACGGTAATGAATACGCCCGCAAAATAGAGAAGCGCGGGGAGAATTGCTTTTATTACGATATTTGAGTAGGGAACACCGACTGTCTCTGCCATAAGGAAGGCAGCCGCGCCCATGATGGGAGGCATTATCTGACCACCGGTTGAAGCCGCCGCTTCGGCAGCCGCAGCAAATTCCGGTTTGTAACCTGTGCGCTTCATAAGCGGAATGGTTACAGCACCCGAGCCTACGGTGTTTGCAACCGAAGAACCGGAAACCATGCCTTCAAGTGCGGAAGCAACTACCGCAACCTTCGCGGGACCGCCGGAGAAGCGACCGACGAGTGCGTTGGCGATCTTGATAAAGAAATCAGCGATGCCGGTGCGCTCAAGAAACGCGCCGAATATGATGAACATTACTATGTATTTTGAGCATACGTTAACTGGAGTGGAAAGAATACCTTCCTTGGAGTAGAACAGAACTCTGACCGTTTCGGTAATACGCTTTATCATATCGGGGTTAGTTGATCCCCAGATGAGCGCGTAAACGAGAAGAACACCCGCGACGCAGAGAATCGGGAGACCGACACTGCGGCGGCAAAGCTCAACAAGAGCGATAATACCGATGATGCCGATTACGACCTCGTACGGCATAATATTGAATCGCGCCACTATCGTTGATGCGTTGATTGCGTAGTACATAAATGCGCCGGTACCTGCGAGCATCAGTATGATGTCGTACCAGGGCATAAAATTGACCTTCTGTTTTCCCTTACGGGCGGGGAATACGAGATAGCCGATGAATATAATGAACGCCATGAAGGTCGTGAGGCGGAGCTCGTCAAGCCACGTTGCGAAAAGCGTTACGTATATACAGAAAATCGAGAAAGCCGCCAGAATACAGGTGACGACAGTTTTGGGAACACCTTCCCAGATACGGGTATTTGACTCGCGGTCAAACTTTTTCATAACTTCGTCAAGATCCATTGGTGCGTCTGTTTCGGGCACGGCTTTTTTCTTAAAAAATGCCATTAGGACTCTCCTTTTGGAATTACTTGTATCAAGAAGATTGGCTGCAGCGAGTTCAGCTGCAGCCAATCCTGTTAACTGATGATTTTTGAAAAATTATTTAGCTTCTACGTTGATGCCTTTTTCAGCGAAGTATTTAGCTGCGCCCTTGTGGAAGGGAGCGGTCATACCTTCGGTAGCGTTAGTGAGAGAAAGCTCAGCGCCCTTTGCGTGCGCCGCGGTGATTGCTTCGATGTTGTCGAAGATAGCCTTGGTGATGTTGTAAACGTCATCCTCGGATGCGGAAGTGCTTACGATAAGGGTAGCCTTAACGGTAACGGTGGTTACATCCTCGGTCTGTCCTTCATAAGTACCTGCGGGAATCTTGTAGGTGGTGTAGTAGGGAGAAGTGCTCATAAGGGTAGAAGCAACTTCACCGTCGATAGGAACGAGATAAGCGTCGGTAGAGGTGCAAAGCTCCTGAATTGCGGGAGTGGGTGCGCCTGCAACGATGAACGCTGCGTCTATCTTGCCGTCCTTGAGCGCGTCAGCAGAGTCGCCGAAAGACTGGTACTGGGGCTGAATGTCAGCCTCGGAAAGGCCAGCAGCAGCAAGAATGTCAACTGCGTTGAAGTAAACGCCGGAGCCTGCAGCGCCGATAGAAACCTTTTTGCCCTTGAGGTCAGCTACGCTCTTGATGTTTTCGTCCATAGTAACGAGCTGAACAGCCTCAGCGTAAAGACCGCCGATAACGCGGAAGGAATCAAGCTTGCCTTCAGCCTCGAAGGAACGG
>CAZGHD010000082.1:0-9329 GCA_964525525.1 uncultured Lachnospiraceae bacterium
GACCGCGTCAAGATGTCCGTGCTGTTCCGCGCCGAGCACGTTGCCCGCGCCGCGGATCTCAAGGTCACGCAGAGCAATCTTGAATCCCGCGCCGAACTCGCTGTATTCTCTGATCGCACCGAGACGCTTTTCCGCGATCTCGGACAGCGACCTTCCTTTGGGATAGGTGAAATACGCGTACGCGCGGCGGTGACTTCTGCCCACCCTGCCTCGTATCTGGTGGAGCTGGGAGAGTCCGAGTCTGTCTGCGTTTTCTATTATCAGGGTATTCGCGTTCGGAACGTCAACGCCGGTTTCGATTATGGTGGTGGAGATCAGAATATCTACCTCGCCGACGACAAGTGACTGCCAGATGTCCTCAAGCTGTTCTCTGTCCATTCGTCCGTGAGCGACGGCGATGCGCGCGTCCGGTACGGCGGCAGAGACCCGCGCGGCGCAACGGTCGATGCTCTCTACCCGGTTATAAAGGTAGAACACCTGTCCGCCGCGGCGAAGCTCACGGCGCAGAGCCTCGGCGATTATAATATCGTCGTGCTCAAGCACGTAGGTCTGTATCGGTAATCTCTCGCCCGGCGCTTCGTCAAGTATTGACATATCGCGGATACCGCTCATTGCCATATTCAGCGTTCTCGGAATGGGAGTTGCGGACAGAGTAAGAACGTCCACGTTTTTTGCAAACTGCTTGATCTTTTCCTTTTGCGCCACACCGAATCGCTGTTCCTCGTCTATGATAAGCAGTCCCAGATCCTTAAAGACAAGCTGGTCTGACAGCATACGGTGAGTGCCTATCAAAAGATCCACGTCCCCGCGGCGCACGCGGCGCATTATCTCTGCCTGCTCTGAGGGCGAGCGGAATCGGGACAGCATCTCCACCTTTACCGAGAACGGGCGCATACGGCTGCCCGCGGTGGAGTAGTGCTGATACGCAAGAATGGTGGTGGGAACCAGCATAGCGACCTGCTTGCCCGAAAGGATCGCTTTCATCGCGGCGCGCAGAGCTACCTCGGTCTTACCGTAACCGACGTCTCCGCAAAGCAGACGGTCCATCGGGAATTCCGCTTCCATATCCGCTTTTATCTCGCGCTCGGCGATAAGCTGACCGTCGGTCTCCTCAAATTCAAACGCCTCGTTGAACTCGCGGCACAGATCGTCGTCCGGCGGGAAGGCAAATCCCGGGGTGCGGCGGCGCTCGGCGTAAAGACGGATAAGCTCGCCCGCCATCTTTTTTGTGGCGGCTTTCGCGCGGGATGATGTGCTTTTCCACTCGGCACCGCCCATTTTGGACAGCTTTACAAGCCCGTCGTCAGAGTGTGCGCCGATGTATTTTGAAATATTTCCGAGCTGATCGGCAGGCAGGAACAGGCTGTCGGTTCCCGCGTAGGCGATCTTTATGTAGTCGCGGGTAACGCCTGCGACGGTGAGAGTCTCAATTCCGTCGTAGCGGCCGATACCGTAGCTCGGATGGACGATAAAATCGCCCTCGGACAGGTCGGCGTAGGAGAGTATCCTCTCGCCCGCGTTTTTCTTGTTTTTATAGGTCTTGGTCTTCTTTCTCGCTCTCGGGGAGGAGCCGTCGGGGAGCATAGAAAGATGCACGAAGTGAGACGAGACAAGCTCAAATCCCGGGTCGTTATCCACTGCGGGAAGCACTAAAATACAGCCGGTAGGCAGAGTGTCTGCGGTGTAATCGGGACTTTTCAGTACCGTGAATCCGTCGTCGGTCAGCGACTCGGATATTGCCGAAACGCCGCTCTCGCCGTCGGCGGTGAGCAGGATGTGCCAGCCGAATTTTGCGTAATTTTCTATGTCCTCGCAAAGCAGGCGGTATTTGTCAAAATACGATACCGTGTGCTTTGAGTGGAAGGTATATATACCGCCCACGCGCTTGCCTGAGGCAGAGCGGGTGAAGGTGTCAAAGGTCACGTTTGACGATGCGGCGCGGTAACGCTCAAGGTCTGCCGCGTCCTTTGAATATTCCGCCTGCGCGGGGGAGATAAGCTCGTCTGTGAGCATATTTTCTACGTTGGTGTTGTCAAGCCACGCGGAGGCTTCAAGCCGTTCCTCAACGGCGGCGGAATCTTTTGTCACTATAAGCGTGTCCGCGCCGACGTGGTCAAGCAGGCATCTGCGCTCGGGGTAGATAAGCGCCATATATTTATCCGCAAAATCAAGCGCTCCGCCCGCGTCCCCAAGAGCTTCTATCGCTGAAAGCTCACCGCGGAGCTGATCTGCCGAGGCGGGGGAAGAAACCCGCTCAAGCTGATGCTTTACCGAATTTTTCAGGCGGATCACCGCGTCGCTATCCGGCACTATCTCTCGCGCTGGAATGATGGTCACCTCGGGGAGATTTTCGGTTACGCGCTGGTTCTCGGTGTCGATTTTTCCGAGGCGGTCTATCTCGTCGTCAAAAAACTCGGCTCGGAAAGGCTCGCCCGACGGGGGATACACGTCAATTATTCCGCCGCGGAGGGCAAACTGACCGCAGCCCTCAAGCAGGCCTACGCGGGTATAACCGCCGCGCACGAGCAGCTCGCACAGATCTTTTATCGGCATAACGTCGCCCGCGCGGAGGGTCACCGTACCCTCAAGCAAGACTTCCTCCGGCGTGGTATACGACAGCGCGGCGTCAGGCGTGGTGACGACGCAATCGCACTCGCCGCGCAGTATAGCGTGAAGCACGGATAGCCTCTCATGCTCAAAGTCATGGGAGGCTGTAATGTTGTAAAGATTAAGGTCACGCGCGGGATAGGTCATCGCACGAACGCCTGCACGGCGAAGATACGCCGCATTTTCCGCCGCCGCTCTCTCGTCTGAAACGAGAAAGATCGCGGGCGCGCCGGAATTTTTTGCGTGGTCTGCGATAAGCGCGGCAGAGACGGCGCGGGATGCTCCGTCAGACAGACCGTTTATCAGATGCGGAAGCGGGACTGTCTTTTTTGACGCGCGCTCCTCTTTTAACGCTTTTGTGAGCGCGAGGTACTCGCTTTCCCTGCGTACGAAATCAAGTATTAAATTAATAGGATCGGAATTCAAGGCTTTTCTCTCCGAAAAAATTTTATAGCATATATAATTTACCATAAAAAGCCTATAAAGTCAAGGACAATAAAGGTCGTTTGAACGGGAGTAAATCGAAAAAAACGACAAATTTTCCTCATTTACCTCGTTTATCTTGTCATAAAACGAAAATTTCCCTTGACCGATGGCGTAAAATGAGGTATAATATATTATAATTGATATAATTATGCGAAGATCTATAAAGTTTGAAATAAAAATTGATTGGAGCGTGAAGTTCATACTATGAAAAGTAAATTCACCGCTATAATTGTCATACTTTTGCTGTTTATTCCCACAGCCGTGGCGGTAGGCAATTATTTTGCTATCCAGAATGCGCCCCTTGGTGCGGACAGGGTTGAAACTATCAGCCTCGCCGACCTTGACGGACGTTCTCACGTGCTCAAAAAGGACGATGCCGACACTCTCGCCGCAGATATGTTCGAGGCGATTCTTGAGGCAAACGAAAAGTCTGACAAGGTTGCAGGAGGTCTCCCTGAGCCGCTGAGAGGCACTAAGTTCTACGCGGTATCCTTCCACGGACTTGACCAGACCTATACGTATCAGTACTACTTTAAGGCTGATACCACAGACGCATATTACGTTGACTCTGAAGCGGTCGTGCGTAAGCTCCCCGCGGATTTCGTATCTAAATTCCAGAACACCAAATACGCGCTCAGCCTCTATGACAGCGCGATAGCTCCCTCGCTCACCCTTGACGGGGACATCCCCCTCGCTCCCGGTACTCTTTCCTGGAACTATAAGCTTGCAGACGGTTCTTACGCGGCAAACAATACCATTCCTTCGATCGATATGGAGGACAGCTATTTCCTTGACGGCGGTATAAAGCTTGACTTTACCTATCAGCCGGACAAGATAGACGTTAAGGTGCTTGAAGGCAGTAAGGAGCTGTTTAACGATTCTTACTACAATCTTGCTTCCCTCAAATTTAACGAGGCGGCTAACATCAAGGTAGAGATCAGCGCGGAGTGGTACAAGGACGAAGCGCGCGACTACTACGGCGCGGCTACATACTCCTTTAATGCGGAGGTTCCCGCACCTGCGGCATTTGCTGTTAACAAGGTTTCTATCCAGCCCGGTGACTTTATTGCGGTCAGCGTTTCAAACGTGTACGACCTCACAAAGCTTACCTTCGGCTGCGATCCGGTTATAAACTATCAGCCCACATTCTTCCTTGACGGAACTACGGCGCGCGCGCTCGTTCCCGTCAGCTACGAGCTTCCCGGCGGTATTTACAAGATGTCTCTCGGATACGGTGACGTATCTAAGGATATTGAGATAACCGTCGCTGAAAAGAATTTCAAGACCGCGGTCTCTCTCATTTCCGCTAAGGTTGAGGCGGCTACCAGAACCGAGGCTACCTTGGCTGAATTTGATCAGACCATGGGTCCGATAGCTAAAAGCGGAAGCACCACCCTCTACTTCAAAGATAAAGGCATATTCTACGACTACGTAGTTAAAAACAATTATCCGATCGTTACCGGTATAGGTCTTACCAAGAAAATATCCGCAACCGGCACCGAGTTCCGCCACAACGGCGTTGACTTCAAGGTCGCTCCCGGCAAGGACGTAGCGGCGGTAATGGACGGCGAGGTAGTATTCGTCGGACAGACCACCCTCTCGGGTAATCTCGTGGTTATCGAGCACGGTCTCGGACTCAAGAGCTGGTACGCACACCTCGGAGAGGCAAGCGTTGCGGTGGGCGACAAGGTGACTCTCGGTCAAGTCATTGCAAAATCGGGCGATACCGGATTTACCAACGGTCAGACCCTCCACCTCGGACTTACCGTGTTTGACGTTCCGGTAAGTATCTATCCTCTTTGGGAAAATGACGGTCTCGTTATCGTCGATCCCGGTCAGACCACTACTCCCGAACAGGCACCTACAACTGACGAGCAGTAAAAAAACTAAAACGGAACTGAGATATTTCAGTTCCGTTTTTTTACTTGACAATAACCTCTCCGTAATATATAATGTAATTAACGAAATTTACTATACGAAAAGGAGAATACAATATGGCAAAGCTTAAAATAGGCGTTTTTGGCGCCGGACGCGGTATGACTATGATCCGCGAACTTCTTGGAAATCCCTACGCTTGCGTTTCCGCAGTATGCGATAAGCATCTCCCCACTCTGAACGAGGCGGGACGTGTTGCGGAGGAAGCCGGCGTAAAGGTAGAGCTCTATTCAACCTTTGATGAATTCTTTAACGCCGATATGGACGCGGTCGTAATGGCAAACTACGCTCACGAGCACGCAAAATTCGGTATCCGCCTGCTTGAATCGGGCAGACATATTATGAGTGAGGTGCTTACCTGCGCGAACTTGGCGGAAGCAGTTCAGCTTATCGAAACGGTAGAGCGCACCGGCAAGACTTACGCTTACGCGGAAAACTACTGCTTCTTTAACACCACTTACGAGATGAAACGCAAATACATGGCGGGCGACATAGGTGAGTTTACATACGGCGAGGGTGAATACATCCACGACTGTACCTCTATCTGGCCGCAGGTCACCTACGGTGAGCGCGATCACTGGCGTAACCGTAATGCGTCTACCTTTTACTGCACGCACTCTCTCGGTCCGCTTATTTATGCGACCGGTCTCCGCCCTGTAAAGGTTCAGGGTCTGGAAAGTAACCGTTTTGAATATATGAAAAAACTCGGAGCACGTCACGCTTCGATGGCACTTGAGCTTGTCACCCTTGAAAACGGCGGTATATGCAAGAGCATTCACGGCGGTCTCAAGCGTGAGCCCGGCTCTATAAACTACCAGATGTACGGTACCAAAGGCTCTATGGAGACCGACAGACACGATGAGGGATTCCTTCACTATTATCGCGAGGGCGACCGCAACTGCGTGGGCGATCACATCAAATATAAGCCCGAGTTCACTATAAAGGAAGCTGAGGGCTCCGGTCACGGCGGCGGAGATTTCTTTACCACCCACTATTTCGTGCGTTCACTTCTCGGTGATGAGGACGCTATCAAGAATTCAATAGACGTATATCAGGCCGTTGATATGTGTATCCCCGGTATCCTTGCTTTCCGTTCTATTCTTGAGGGCGGCAAAGCGATAGAAGTGCCCAATCTCAGACTCAAATCCGAGCGCGACAAGTACAGAAACGATACCTTCTGTACGTTTGCCGAGTCTGCGGGAGATATGTACGTTGATGCGCTGGCTATGCATCCGGATGAAGAAGATATTCCCGACGAGGTATACGAGGAAGTACGCCGCAAATGGGAAGCCGGCGAACCGGGTTGATAACAAGCTAAGTTTAAAACACTTTATAAATAATATAAAAACACCGCAGATTTTTCTGAATCTGCGGTGTTTTTATTATGTGAATTAATTATTAAAGAAGTAAGCTCGACCGGTCTTTGCGGACTCGTAAACGCCTTCAAGTATCTGGGTTACAACGTAAGCCTGCTCGGGCTTGACGAAAAGCTCGCCCTCGCCGCGCAGATAGTTATACCAAACTCTCTGCTCGCGGATCTCGCCGCTTTCGTCTCCTACGCCGTCGTAGAAATCCGCACCCTTCTTCTGGCTGCAGTTGATCTCTCTCTCATATCTGCGTCCGTTGTGAACGCCGTTTACGATAATATTGCCGCGAGATATATGCGCGCCTGCAAGGGTACCGCAGAGCGCGGTCTTGCCTTCGTTCTCGTTTATCTCGTTGAGAGCCCAGGATGCAGAGAGGTCTATGCACGCGCCGTTTTCCATTATGCACATACCGAACGCGGAGTCCTCTACGGTGAACTTGTCGGGATCCCAACTCTCCCAGCCGTTGCCCTGAAGATCGGGCGGAAGCTTGCTGAGCTTATGGAAGGTAGTACCGAAGCAAACCTTCGGCTTGTAGTTGTCGATTATCCAAAGAGTAAGGTCAAGCGAGTGAGTACAGATGTCGATCAGCGGACCGCCGCCCTGCTCGTACTCGTTCATAAATACGCCCCAGGTAGGTACGCCGCGACGACGGAGAGCTATCGCTTTTGCGTAGTAGATGTCACCGAAAATGCCTGATCTTGCCTCGGCGTAGAGCTGTCTCATAGCGGGTCCTTGACGGTTCTGATAAGCAACGGTAAGAGCCTTGCCGGTGCGCTTTGCCGCGTCAAGCATCTTTTTAGCTTCAGCGGAGTTTATCGCCATCGGCTTTTCAACCATTACGTTTTTGCCTGCTTCAAGCGCGTCAACAGTGATGAAGCTGTGAGAGCGGTTGGGGGTACAGACCTGAACGTCGTCGATAGTCTCGTCTTTGAGAAGTTCTTTATAGTCGGTATAGATTTTAGCGTTGACAAGGCCGAATTTCTCTTTGAGTTTCTCTGCCTTTTCCGGAATAATATCGCAAAGCGCGACTACCTCAACGCCTTCTATCTTGGAAAGACCGGGGAGGTGCTTGCCGTTCGCGATACCGCCGCAGCCGATTATACCGACGCGGATGGTTTCACCTTTTCCGTATCCCATTTATTGATCTCCTAACTTACCTTCGATCAGTCTTCGAAAACGTATTCTTTACCGGTCTTAGCGGACACGTAGATACCCTCGAGAATGCGGCTTACAGTGTAAGCTTCCTCGGGTTTAACGAACAGCTCGCCTTCGCCGCGAAGGTAGTTGTACCAAACTCTCTGCTCACGAACCTTGAGGTCCTCGTCGCCAACGCCGTCAAAGTAAGCGGCACCGCGGCTGGGCTTGCAGTTAACGTTCTCAACGTACTGACGGCCGTCTCTTACGCCGTTGATGCGAACGCCTTCGTCGGTGCAGTCAGCACCTGCGAGAGTACCGCAGAAGGAAGTTCTACCTTCACCGATCTGGTCAACCATGTTGAGAGCCCAAGAGGTCTCAAGACGGATGAGAGTGCCGTCTTCCATGATGCAAAGACCGAAAGCGGAATCCTCAACGGTGAACTGCTCGGGATCCCAACCGCCCCAGCTGTTACCCTGAAGGTCAGCGGGAAGCTGGCTGAGCTTGTGGAAGGTAGTACCGAAGCAAACCTTCGGCTTATAGTTGTTAAGTACCCAGAGAGTACCGTCAAGAGAGTGTGTACAAATGTCGATGAGGGGACCGCCACCCTGCTCATACTCGTTCATGAACACGCCCCAGGTAGGAACGCCGCGACGGCGGATAGCCTGAGCCTTTGCGTAGTAGATGTCACCGAATCTGCCGGACTCAACCTCTTCCTTGAGGTAACGCATCTCGGGACGCTGACGGTTCTGATAAGCAACGGTGAGAACCTTGCCGGTTCTGTTTGCCGCGTCAAGCATAGCCTTAGCCTCTGCTGCGTTGATAGCCATCGGCTTCTCCCCCATAACGTTCTTGCCTGCTTCAAGCGCGTCGATAGTGATGAAGCTGTGAGAACGGTTGGGGGTACAAATCTGTACGTCGTCTATAGTCTCGTCCTTGAGGAGCTCTTTATAATCCTGATAAACCTTAGCGTTGGGAAGGTTATGTCTTACCTTAGCTTTTTCTGCTTTTTCAACTATGATGTCGCAAAGAGCAACGATCTCTACGCCCTCGATAGCCAAAATACCGGGAATATGTTTTCCGTTTGCAATACCGCCGCAACCGATAATACCGACGCGGATGGTTTCACCTTTTCCGTATCCCATTTATTTAATCCTCCAAAATATGTTTAAGTTAATTTTGTTAATTAGTCGTTAAAGTAGTAAGCTTTTCCGGTCTTAGCGGACTCGTAGATACCCTCAAGAATCTGGGTTACAACGTAAGCCTGCTCGGGCTTAACGAACAGCTCGCCTTCGCCGCGAAGGTACTTGTACCAAACTCTCTGCTCGCGAACGTCAGCACCTTCGTCGCCGACACCGTCGTAGAAGTCAGCACCCTTCTTCTGGCTGCAGTTGATCTCTCTCTCAAATCTGCGTCCGTTGTGAACGCCGTTTATGCGGAGACCCTTGCTGAAGTCAGCACCGCCGAGAGTACCGCAAAGAACGGTAGTGGACTCACCGGTATTAACGTCGTTGATAGCCCAAGAGGACTGGAGATCGATGCAGGTTCCGTCTTCCATGATACACATACCGAAAGCGGAATCCTCAACGGTGAACTGCTCGGGATCCCAGTTGCCCCAGCCGTTGCCCTGAAGATCAGCGGGAAGGCTGTTGAGCTTGTGGAAGGTGGTACCGAAGCAAACCTTCGGCTTATAGTTATCTATTGCCCAAAGGGTAAGGTCAAGAGAATGTGTGCAGATGTCGATAAGGGGACCGCCACCCTGCTCGTACTCGTTCATAAATACGCCCCAGGTAGGAACAC
>CAZGHD010000083.1:0-9225 GCA_964525525.1 uncultured Lachnospiraceae bacterium
TCGCGGTATTTTGAAATTTACGTATAACCTTGTAGGGGACGACGTCCTCGGCGTCCCGCGGCGGTACGGTCGATATACCGCGGAACAAAAACGGCGGGTTGGTCGCGACCAACCCCTACAAATGAATTTTGAAGTTATATGTCCACTTTCCACTTTCAATTTTCCACTTTCAATTCCTTATCCTTGACTCCCACCCCATTTGGTGATATAATGAACGTAACCATTACCACGGAGGCACCCACCAAAATGAAAAAAATCTTCACCCCCCGACTGCTGCTGATCTCGTCCATGGCAATATTCGGCACGCTCGGGCTGTTCGTGCGAAATATATCGGTCTCGTCGGGAGAGCTCGCCCTGTACCGCGCCGTGCTGGCGGCTGCTCTGATAGGGCTGTTTTTGCTGGTCACAGGGCAAAAAATTCCCTTTAGCAAAATAAAAAAAGCGATCCCCCTGCTGCTTGTGTCGGGCATCGCGATGGGCTTTAACTGGATACTCCTGTTCGAGGCGTATAAATACACCACCGTCTCGGTCGCGACGCTCAGCTACTACTTCGCGCCGGTCATCGTGACACTCGTCTGCCCGATCCTGTTCCGCGAAAAGCTGACCTTAAAACAGATAATCTGCTTCGTGATGTCCACTGCGGGAATCGTGATGATCACCGGAATCGGCGACGTCGGCGGCGGAAAAGACCTTATCGGCATCATGTTCGGACTCGGCGCGGCTGTGCTTTACGCGAGCGTCGTGCTGATAAATAAATTTATCAAAACGGTAGAGGGCATCCACCGCACCTTTCTGCAGTTTTTAGCGGCGATAATCGTCCTGCTCCCGTACGTTCTGCTGACAAGCGGCGTCACCATAGGCGGACTTGATACCGTCGGCTGGATAAATCTCCTCGTCGTCGGACTCATCCACACCGGCGTGACGTACTGTATGTATTTCTCCTCACTCAAGGAGCTGACAGGGCAGAAAGCGGCGATCCTCAGCTACATTGATCCGCTTGTCGCCGTGCTTATCTCGGTCACAGTACTTGGCGAGAGCATGACCCCGTGGCAGATCGCCGGCGGCGTCCTCATCCTCGGGTTTACTCTTATCAATGAAATCTCACCGAGAAAATCTTAGTAATATGCGGTAGTTTTATCGCGGAATTTTTACTTGTATGCACCGATTCGCCGAGATACTTCGGTTACGTCCGCCCGCTGTCATTCTGAGCGTAGTCGAAGAATCTCGGGCGGACGGACTCCACTCAGTATGACACGGCGGATCGTTTTATTTCATCATCCCAAAAAAACAAGGGTCTGAAAATTCAGACCCTTTTATATTGTTTTAGATCATTTGATCTTTCTGGACACTACAACGCCTGCAAGCGCGAGAGTAGCAGCGAGAACTGCAACGCCTGCAACGGCAAGGTCGGAGGTCTGCGGGTTCTTGTCAGCGCTGGGGGAGGTGGTGTCGGGAGTGTTATCAACTGCATTGCCCTTGAGCTCGAGGTACCAGTAGTTAGCAGCCTCGTATGCGGAGCCGGAGCCAACGTCAGCCTCAGTTCTGCCGGGATCGGAGATGAAACGGTTGTAACCGTCGTGGCTGAATATAGCGTCGAACATATCGTTCTGCTGAATCATAAAGCCTATCTTGGTGCCGTCCTCATAGGTGTAAGAGCCTTCGCCCGCACGGTTGGTGGTAGGCAGCTTGATCTTAACTTCAGAGGAGAAGCCGTACGCGGTAACAACAACTTTACCGTCAACCATGTAACCGGGCTCATCGCGGAAAGGCTCGGTTTCCTCCGCGCCGTTGCGGAAGCCTTCGATGCGCTCAGCGCCCTGGCTCCAGAAGTAGCCGCCTTCAGCGCCTTCGATGGACCCGTAGTCGCAGGTGGTGCGGTAAGCGTAGAAATCAGCGGAAGAATCGTAGTCCCACTTCTCGATGCCTTCGCAGTCGCCGTTGTCGAATACGAAGAAGTACTCAAGGCAGTCAGCGTTCTCGCACTGGGTGAGAATGTGAGCGAGCGGGGGGTTAAAGGAAGTTGCGTCTTTGATCTCGGAGTAAACGTAAAGGTAAGTACCGTCCCAAAGAACGCGGGTGGAAGAACCGGTAGACTCGGGATCGCCACCGGGATTGTAGCAAAGAAGGTTGGTTTCAACGTAGCAAGTGTCGTTGTAAGCCTCATCCTTGAGACCGTCGACGGTGATAGAACCGGGCTCAACGTAAAGAACGTCGCCCTTTTCAAATTTCTGACCGAGAGAGCCTGCCGAGGCCGTGATGCACATAGTCATAACGAGAGCGGCAAGAACAAGAATACTTAAAAACTTTTTCATAGGGGGTAGTCCTCCTTTTATTGTGGTATCTCCATTATACACAAAAAGAATCATTATGTAAATTGACAAAAAATCCAAATATTTCAAAAGAAAATTATTACAGTTGCACAAAGAAAAAGAAGTTTTTGGCGAAAAAGGCGGGATCATATATCACGTTTTTGTATTGCGGAATGCCGTCCCGTCGAGATCCTTCGGCTGCCCCATAAAGGTGTCATTCTGAGGGAGAATGACCATAGGTCATTCGACTCGAACCTGACCGTAGGGAGGGCACCGTCAGGCGGAATCTCCTTTATGGGGCACCGCTCAGGATGACACGGCGGGGGTTTTCATTTTGCGGAAGTATAAATGATAGGAGCCTCCCTCATTTTGAGGGTGGAAGAACGCGTAGCGTTCTTCTTGGAAATTGCTTTGCAATTTCAGAGGTGTGCACGGCGAGAGCCGTGACGGGGGGAGTTTTTGTACAGCGAAATAATAAAATTTACGCGTACTCCTCCACCGCCTACGGCGGAGCCCCCTCGCGGAGGGAGCCTAACGCCTTGAATATTGTTTTGCGATAAACCGTCCGTCCCGTGCCGGAACAAACGAATTATCGCGAATCAAAAACGGGTCGCCTGAATGCCGTTGCATTCCGACGTCGACCCCTACAATCACCATTTAAAATTCCACGAATAACTTTCAACTTTCAATTTTCAATTTTCAATTTTAACTATATCGTCCCGCACCGCCCCGAACTAATTACCGCCAAACAAAAAACGGGACCTGCGTCCCGTTTTTTCATTATATCATTCTGCTTCGATGTTTTTTACGATCTCTTTTAACCGCTCGGCGGCGGTCATATACGCGAGCACGCGATCACTTACACCCGAATTTTGCTTGATACACGCGTCGGTGAGGCTGGAAAGCCCGCCGAAATTCGCCAAATGCGGCTCAAGCGAGATCACAGTCTCCTTCGCCTCTGTGCGCTTGGCGTGCTTGGCGAGGATCTCCGCGATCTTCGAGTCGCCGTCGCCGGTCATGACCATCTCGCCCGCCTTGTTTACTTCTTTTATATGGAAATAATGCACGTGATCCGCGAGAATCTCATACGCCGCCTCGGGGTCGTATCCGTCGTGCACGAAATTGCCCATGTCGAAAACGCATCTCAGCTTTTCCGAGTTGACCAGGTCAATCAGCTCTTTCGCGCGCTCGGCAGACTCGCCGTACACGTTTCTCTCGTTCTCAAGGCAGAGGGTTATGCGGTAGAAATTGGCAATTCCCGCAAGCCGTTTGAGAAAATCCACGATCACGTCGCGGTCAGCGTCGTCAAACGCCTTGTCTTTATGAGGATAAAAGCTGAAAATTCTGACCGCCTTTGAGCCCAGCACGTGCGCGATGTGGAAAACTCTCCGCGCAAGCTCAAAATGCGCGTCAAGATCCTCGTCAAGCGAGATCTTTCCGATCGGCGAGCCGATCGCGTACGGCTTGACCTTGCGCGCGTGCAGAATCCTGAAGGTCTCCGCTACCTCCGCGCCGGTCAGCGTGCTGATATTCTTGCCGTCAAGAAATCTGAGCTCGATTTTGCTTAAACCCAACGCCAAATGACCGTTGATCTGATCCTCAAAAGAGTCGTACATCTCGTCGGCAAAGCCGCTGATTACGTATTTAGTCATATTTTCCTCCGATTTATACGCTCTTTCTTGTAACTTTCACCACGTTTCCGGTGATGAACGACTGCTCGATCGCGTTCAGAATGAACACGGGATTTATAAATTCGTCGTAGCTGATCTCCATTTCACCGCCGGTCAGCAGGTGGTAGAACTCACCGAGCTCGGTGTGCCAGTCCTCGCGCTTAAAGGAGATCTGCTGATGCTCCGCGCCCTTGTCGAAATACGCGTCAACTATGTAATAGCCCATCGGACCGTAGGTCGCAGTGACCGAAAAATCGCGGTAATTTGCGATAAAATGCACGTTGTCGGGGGAATTTCTGCGCGCGAAAACCGACTCGACCTCGCCGCCGAAGATGGAGGTCATAAGCTGGGCGAGATGCTGTGAGTAGAAGTAAAATCCGCCGTATTTTTCGTTTGAGTGAAGCGGGCAAACGAGATTTCCGCCGAACAGATTGCCCTCGTGCGCCGCGATGCGCGCGCAAAAGTCCTTCGCATCCTGCGTGAGCGGAAGCACCGAGCCGCCGCAGAGACGCACGCCGTGCGCTTTAGCCTCGCGCATGAACTCGACCGCCTCGTCAGGCTCAACGGTTATCGGCTTGTCGATGAACATCGGCACGCCGGACGCGATATACGGCTTTGCGTATTTATAGTGATTTGCGCCGTGGCGCGCGGTGATTATAACTCCGTCAACCTCACCGACCGCCTCGTCGTAGCTTTTCATTCTCTTGACACCGTGCTGCGCGCACAGCTTTTCGGCGTTTTCGTCCTCGTCGCTGTAAATTCCGACTACCTCAACGCCCGGGAACTCGCCGTTTGCGATAAGGTCGAGGAAGGTGTTGGCGTGCGAGTTCTCGCAGCCCAAAATTACTACTCTGTACATTATATTTTTTCTCCTTTTTCGTTGTAGATCACCGGCAGGGGATTGTCCGCGTGGCACTTTTCGATAACCTTGATTACCAGTGCCGCGTCTCTCGGTTCAACTACGTACGCGCCGCCCTCAAGGATAGCGGAGTAAACCGCGTCGTAGTAGGTCTTTACCGCAGAGTCAAAGGACGTACCCACGATGTCCTCCTCTTTTTCGTGGCGGATAAGCTTCTCCGAGCAGTATGCGGGATCGCCGTTCTCGTTTGAGAGAGGCTGGGCGATGACTTCTTTCGGCTCAAATTCGCCGGGAGTGATGTATATCAGCTTGTAGTGCGAGTGGGTTGCGGTGAGAGTACCGAGCGAGCCCTGGATCTTGTAAACGTAGCCGGACTGCGCGTCGCAGCAGCTTACTTCAAGCTCTATGGACGGCTTGCCGGGAGCGCGCAGGATAAGGTGCGCGAAGTCCTCCGCGTCGCCGTAGGTGTTGACCGCCTTCATCTCGGAGTATGCGACCTCGGTGCGATCGTCCCAGCCGAGGAGATCCATCGCGTGACCGAGCGGATGCGGGCCGGAATTGTAAAGGCTGCCGCCCACGCACGCCTGAAGGGTCTGCCAGTCCCAGCGGTGGGAGAATCCCGAGTAGGCGAAGTTTATGTGAGCGATCTCGCCGAGAATTCCGCTGTTTACTATCTCTTTGATCTTGAGATAGGACGGGGTAACGAGTGTCTGGTGGAACACGAACAGCTTCACGCCGTTTTTCTCTGCCGTCTCACACAGGTTAAGGCACTCCTCGTAGGTGCGGGAAAACGGCTTTTCCACCAGCACGTTAAAGCCGTGCTCGAGAAGATCGAGGGTTATCGGGTAGTGGTGGTGGGAAAATGAAGCGTTGATTACCAGATCAAGCTGATCTTTCATTCCAAAAAGGTCGGTGTATGACTCAAAAACCTCGCACCCGTAGATGCTTTTCGCCTTTTCGCGGCGGTTCTCGATGGCGTCAACCACCGCGATCACGTTAAATTTTGTGTTCTGATCGGATGAGAGAAAGCTGCCGTGGATGTTGGCACCGCTTCTGCCCTGACCGATTATAGCGACGTTAAGTTTTTTCATTTATGTGGGTCTCCTTGTCGGAAATTTATTTGCGGGTGTTTTAATAGTAGGGGCGATTCACGAATCGCCCGTTATTATTTCGCGGAATTTCAAATGATACGATCTTAATATCCTATTTTAATTTTTATCCAAAACTCTTCTTGCAACGTCCGGAACGTTGGTAATTATCGCGTCACAGCCGTATCCTGCAAGGATCTCCATCACGTCCTCTTTGTCAACGGTGAACGGATTGACCATCATGCCGCGCGCGTGAGCTTCGTCAATATAGCTCTGACCCTGTGCCAGCACGTACTTGTGATTCGGATGCAGAGCGCGCGCGTTGAAGCTCGCACCGTACAGCCACGGGTACGCGAGGTCGTCGTAAAGGGGAGCGACCGCGACGGTGGGGTCGATCTGCTGAATGCGAAGCAGAGTGGACGCCTTAAAGGACGAGTAGATCACGCGCTCGCGCATTTTCATCTCAAGGGAGAGCTCGTACAGCTTTGCCTCAAGCTCGGGAGCGTCGGCTTTGATCTCCACGTTGACCGTCAGCTCGGTCGGGCGAATGAGGTCGTAGACCTCGCGCAGGGTGGGGATCTTCACGTGCAGGAATTCACCCTCAAATTTTGCGTTCGGGGTGGCTTTTTTGAGCTGTGCGAGAGTCATTTCCTTGATCTTGCCCTCGACGTGCGAGGTGCGCTTGAGATCGGAATCGTGATTTACGATGATCTCGCCGTCAGCGGACAGGTGAACGTCAAGCTCAATGCCGTCCGCGCCCATTTTTATCGCGGTTTCGAATGCGTCAAGTGTGTTTTCCGGCGCGTAAGCGGATGCACCGCGGTGCGCCCAAACTCTGGTTTTTGTCATTTTAGTATCCATTCTATGTTATTTTTTTGAGAAAATGTCGTAGGGCGGGTGGCTTCGGAATGAACTTCGTTCATTCACCCGCCGTGAATGACCCAAGCGGCGGGATCTGAATGACCTTCGGTCATTCCACGCTCAGGATGACAGCGGGTGGACGTAATCGAAGGATCTCGGCGGGGTTTCATTTCGCGGTAACCCGTTCGTGCCGCCACGGGTTGTCGAGGACGCCAACCCCTACAACAACTCCCGTTTACCCTCTGATCTTCTGAAGTCTTACGTCCTCGCCGGAGAACATAAGGAGCAAAAATTCACCGAGCAGACGGCTGGTAATTCTGTCCGAATACCTGCGGCGAAGCTCCGCCGCGTCAAGATTCGTGCTTATCATCATAGATTTCTGCTCGTTTTGCCTCGTGTTTATCACGTTGTAAAGGCAGGAAACGGTGAAATTGTTTGAAACCTCGGTGCCGAGGTCGTCAATGATTAAGAGGTCACAGTCAAAATACCTCGACGTCTCGCGCGAGGACTCTCTGTCGGGGTGGAAACGCTCGGTCTCAAAGTCGGCGAACATATTCTGCGCGGTCTCGTAAACCACGTCAAAGCCGCGGTCAATGACCGTTTTCGCGGCGGCTGTGGAAAGATGCGTCTTGCCGAGTCCCGTGCCGCCAAGGAACAGAAAGCTGTCGGCGGTGTCAGCGGAGAAATTCTCGGAAAACTCCTTGACCCGTGCGAGCGCAAACTCCATTTTCTGCCTGTCCGCGCCCGAGTAGTAGTCGAGCGAGAAATTATCAAACGATTGACGGGAGATCAGCGCGGCGATGCCCGCACTGATATATCCTGCGCCGGACAGCGCGCGCTTCATGCAGTCGCACATTTTTACCCCGACGTAGCCGGTGTCGCGGCAGGTCTCGCACTCGTATTTCACGTCCGAGTAGTCGGCGGGATAGCCGGCTGATATGAGCAGAGCCGCGCGGCGTGCGCGAAGCTCGGTAATTTCGGATTTTATCGCGTTTATGCGGTCGTCAAGCCCGTCCCGCCCCTCGGCAGACGCGGCAAGAATTCGCGGGCCGGTCGCGCGCAGAACGCGGTCGATCTCAGACACTCCCGGCACCTTTGCCCACAGCTCCGCCTCACGCGCTTCCGCCTCGGCGCGGGCGCGCTGGGGTTTTTCTCTGTATTCTTCACGGATCTTGGTGTAGTTTTTTTCATTGTAGCTCACGCGTCCTTACCTCCGTCCTTTATTTTACCGTAGGTGCGGCTGAGTGCCGCCTCAAAAATATCGTCGGTATCAAAGCTGCCGCCTGTTTTTGCGGCGGGCTTTTGTTTTTCGTTAAGTTTTGCGACGTCAGCGGGAGTTTTCACTCCTGCGGCGTGCCATTTTTCAAGAATCTTGTCGGTGTAGGGAATGGACGGCTCGCGGATCGCGTTCACCGTGGTCTCGTACGCCGCCGCGACAAGCTCGGGGGAGATCGCCCAGGTCACGCACCAACGCTCAAAAGCGGCGTGCTCACGGGCGGTCAGCGCGCGCTCGCCAAGTCCGAACAGACGGCGGAGCTCGCCCTCGCGGGATTCGAGTTTGCCCCGACGGTAGAGGTGATCCTCAAGTGCCGACGGTGTGTCAATGCCTTTGTCCGAGAGGGTGTACGCCATTTTTTCAATGTATCTCATCGAGGTCTTGCCCTTTGAGGTGCAGTAGGCGATGAGGGAAAGTATGTATTCCGGCTCGAGCTTCAGGTGATCGCGGAGCACGAGCACGGTGTTAGCCTCGGCAGTGTTGAAAACCCGCCCCGCCGTGTTCTGACAGAGGTCAAGCAGGGACGCAAGCTCGGAGTGCGAGGCGAATATTTTTTCTATCTCTTTTGCAGTGTAGGTCGGGACAGCGGGAGCGGTCTCGATCGGTTTTGCCGCCTTTTCAGGGGATTTTTCGGTAGTTTCTTCTATTTTTTTAGCGTTTTCCGCCTGCTTGACGGTGCGGCGCGCGCGCCCTGCGGAGGAAAGAATCCCCGCTCCGCGCAGATATGAGACCGAGAGGTCAAGCTCCCTGCGGTCGATCGAGAGGGAGTCCGCGATAGCGTCAAGCTCGCCCTCGTCTATTTCGCCGCGCGCGGCTATAATAAACAGAAGGCGCAGGTCAAGATCGGAAAGCTCGGGCTCAAGCTCCGCCGCCAAGCGCGGAATCGCCACAACGTCATCTGTTTTTTTGAATTTGATTTTCATTTCGCGCCTCCTTTCGTAAGTTTAAAGTTGAAAATTGAAAGTGGAAAGTTGAAAACGGACATATAACCTCAAAATTCATTTGTAGGGGCGGACGTCCTCGACCGCCCGTTTACGTGCCGCGGAATTTTAAAAGGTAGTAGCCTCCCTCGTAGAGGCGAAATTTGCTCCGCAATTTCAGAGGTGTGATTCGCCGTAGGCGAAGACGGAAGGAGTTTTAATATCGCGGTATATCGACCGTA
>CAZGHD010000084.1:0-9065 GCA_964525525.1 uncultured Lachnospiraceae bacterium
GTCCCGTTGTTCGATTATCTTATGAAGCTTAGAAAATGGGACTTTTTCCAGATGCAGCTCAACTATCTCGATTGGGACGATCAGCGGGCGCGCGAGGTGTACGAGCTCGGCGCGGCGGCAGGATGTCCGTGTATCGTTATGGAGCCGGTGCGCGGCGGTTCGCTCGTAAAGCTGTGCGACAGCGCGGTGAAGCTGCTTAAAGATCACGCGCCGGACAGATCCGTCGCTTCGTGGGCGATCAGATACGCCGCGTCAAAGGAAAACGTGCTGACCGTGCTCAGCGGTATGTCGGATATGGATCAGGTGGTGGACAACTGTAACACTCTCGGAGATTTTATTCCGCTTGATGAAAAGGAGAACGAGGTTCTGTCTGCCGCGGTTGCGGAGTACCGCAAAAACGACACAATACCTTGTACCGGCTGCCGTTACTGCAGTGACTGCAAGGCGGGAATTGATATTGCAGGAGTGTTCGCGCTTTACAACGAGTTCGTTACGGGCGGAAGGATGCCCTTTTCGATCGACGGCGTGATAGACGGCGAATACAAGGTCAAGGCGGCGGAGTTCGTATCTGCGATTGAAAAGTTTGATCCGATGCCGGACAAGTGCATACGCTGCAAGGCGTGCGAGGATCACTGCCCGCAGTCTATAAAGATCTCCCGTATGCTTGGCAAGATAAGCAATATGGCAAAGCAGTTCGAAGAGATAAAGTAAAAACTAAAAAAGCCGCATTCCGCGGCTTTTTTCTACTTTTACTAACTTTTTTACAAAATGTTTACATATTTGCGAAATCTGCCCTATATAAAAGGATTTTTATTGCTCTGTTTACTGCATTTTACATCACAAAATCATCACACTTTGACGCCATGTTGTTGACAAATTCGAAAATGAATGTTAAAATATATAGAAACGAATTACGTTCATAATAAAAAAACGCTAAAATGACCGCAAGACGGTTTTGTTTTTGCGTTTTGATATAGGTGTACGAAAGGTAGGAGACTCTTAAACTATGGATATTAAAATGCTTTTTTATATATTAAAAAGGCTTGCTTTGGCTGTGGTGACTATTTTCCTTATAATCACTATCACGTTCTTTGTAATGCACGCAGTGCCGGGCGGTCCTTTCCTCAGCGAAAAGGCGGTAACTCCCGAGGTAACTGCCGCGCTTGAAGCTAAATACGGTCTTGACAAGCCTCTGCATCAGCAGTATCTTACTTATCTTGGCGACGTGCTCAGACTCGACTTCGGCCCCTCTATTAAAAACCGCGGACGCGACGTTTCCGATATAATCAGCGAGGGCTTTGCCGTATCCGCTAAACTCGGTCTTACCGCGGCGGGCTGTGCGATAATTGCGGGACTTACTCTCGGATGTATCGCGGCTATAAAGAGAAATAAGATAATAGATAAGATAATAATGGTGTTTACCACCGCTTTCGTCGCGATGCCTTCATTTATTATAGGATCGCTGTTCCTTGTCTTACTGTGCGTAAAGCTAATGCTGTTCCCAACGAACAGCGATATGCCGGGCGGATTTGTTTTGCCGATAGTCACGCTCGCGCTGTATCCTATGGCGTACATCACCCGCCTCACCAGATCCAGTATGCTTGACGTTCTCGGTCAGGACTACATCCGTACCGCTAAGGCAAAGGGTGTTTCTTATCCGAAGATCATATTCAAGCACTGTCTCAAAAACGCGTGTATTCCCGTAATCACATACGCCGGTCCCATGATCGCGTTTATCGTTACCGGTAGTCTTGTCGTTGAAAAGATCTTTGCCGTTCCGGGTATCGGCGGAAAGTTCGTCAGCAGTATCATCAACCGCGACTACACTATGATAATGGGTACCACCATACTGCTCGCGTCGCTTGTAATTATTATGAACTTTATCTGTGATATACTTTACAAGCTCGTGGATCCGCGAATAGATTTTTAACGTTACGGGGAAACAATAAAGATGAATATGTTTAAGAAAAAACCGATCTCAATGCATATAGACATTGATAAATTTAACCTCGCAACCGAGGAAGAAAAGGCGTGCGAGGCAAGAATGCGTCCGAGTACCTCCTTCTTTAAGGACGGTATGAAGCGCCTGTTTCGAAACAAGATCGCAACGGTGTGCCTGTTTATCATCGTTTTCGTGACCTTGGCGGCAATATTCGTACCTATGTTCTGGCCGTATTCTTACGATCAGATGCTTGGTATCCGTTCCGGCGGCCGTACCGATTCAAGCTATAACAACTTAAAGCCGTTTGAATACGGTGAGACCGAGCTTGAGAGAATAGCCGAGGGCGAGGAGATATTCCCGCACGTTTTCGGTACCGACTCTCACGGACGCGATTACTTCATCCGCGTGGTATACGGTATCCGCGTTTCTCTTGCGGTAGGCTTTTTCGCGAGTATCATAGTTCTTATCATCGGCGTTATATACGGCTCGGTGTCCGGTTATCTCGGCGGTAAGGTCGACCTTATTATGATGCGTATCGTTGATATTATATACTCCCTGCCGGAGATGCTGGTTATTATACTCCTGTCTGTCGTGCTCAAAGAAACTCTCGGCGGATTTATCGAGGGTACTTTCCTTGAAAAGATAGGCGCGAACGTTATAAGTATGTTTATCGTATTCGGTCTGCTTTACTGGGTAAGCATGGCGCGTCTTATCCGCGGTCAGATTCTTTCTCTGCGCAGTCAGGAGTACGTTCTCGCCGCAGAGAGTATGGGTGCAAAGAGCGGCAGAATAATCAAAAAGCACCTGCTCCCCAACTGTATGAGCGTTATCTTCATATCCACCGCGCTCCAGATACCCAACGCGATATTTACCGAGAGCTTCCTCAGCTTCCTCGGACTCGGTGTTTCCGCACCTATGCCCAGTCTCGGTTCGCTTGCGTCTGACGCGCTCAACGGTATATACAGCTACGCTTACCGTCTCTATATACCGGCTATCATAATTTGTATCATAGTTCTGTCGCTCAACCTTCTCGGTGACGGTCTGCGCGATGCGTTTGACCCCAAACTGAAGAACTGATCGGGAGGAAAATCATGGCTTTACTTGAAGTTGAAAATTTACAGACCTCTTTCTTCACCCACGCGGGTGAGGTCAAGGCGGTAAACGGAGTTTCTTTCTCGCTTGAAGCGGGTAAGGTTCTCGGTATCGTCGGTGAGTCGGGAAGCGGTAAGAGCGTTACTGCGTATTCAATAATGCAGATACTCACTCACCCCGGCCGTATCGTGGGCGGAAGCGTGCGTCTTAACGGCGAGGAGCTCGTCGGCAAGACCGAAAAGCAGATGCGCCGCATAAGAGGTAATAAAATAAGTATAATATTCCAGGATCCTATGACCAGCTTGAACCCGGTATTTACTATCGGTAACCAGATGATGGAGGCGATTCTCCTTCACACCGACCGTAACCGTGCCGAGGCAAAGGCTCGCGCTATCGAGATGCTCAAACTCGTTAACGTAAACGATCCGGAAAAGAGAATGAAACAGTATCCGCACCAGCTCTCCGGCGGTATGCGTCAGAGAGTTATGATCGCTATGGCGCTCGCGTGCGAGCCTGATATACTGATCGCGGACGAGCCTACCACAGCGCTCGACGTTACCATTCAGGCGCAGATACTTGAGCTTATGCAGAAGCTTCAGCGCGAGCTTGGCATGGCTATAATTATGATAACTCACGACCTTGGCGTCGTTGCTCAGCTTTGTGACGAGGTCATCGTTATGTACGCCGGCAAGATCTGCGAGGCAGGCACTGCCGACGAGATATTCTATCACCCCGCGCACGAATATACCAAGGGACTTATGAGATCTATTCCCAGCGGTACCTCTATTGGTAAGGAGCTTGTGCCGATCGCGGGTACTCCAGTTGACCTGCTTGCTATGCCGCGCGGATGTTCCTTCTCGCCCCGCTGTACCGAGACTATGAAGATCTGTCTTGAGAAATATCCCGAGATGTATCAACTCGGCGATACCCACAGATGCGCGTGCTGGAAGAACATCAGTGACGACGTAAAAGAGGGCAAGATCAAGCTCGAAGCTAACGGTAAGGAGAACACGGCAGAATGAAAGATACTGTAAAAAACGGAGAAGTACTGCTCGATGTTCAGAATCTGAAGCAGCATTTTAAGATACCCGCGGGTATCAAGCCGCTTACTCTCAAGGCGGTTGACGGCGTTACCTTCCAGATAAAGAAGGGCGAGACGCTCGGTCTTGTCGGTGAGTCCGGCTGCGGTAAGACTACCGTTGGACGTACTATCCTTAATCTGTACAAACCTACCTCCGGTAAGATAATCTTCGGAGGTAAGGAGATAAAAACTCAAAAGGACGTAAAGGAATTCCGCCGTGAAGCGGCAATGGTTTTCCAGGATCCTTATTCTTCTCTAGACCCCCGCATGACCGTTGCGGATATTATTGCGGAGCCGCTTGAAGTGCACAAAATGTGTAAAACCGCGGCGGAAAAGAAGGAGAGGGTGCGTGAGCTGATGGACATCGTCGGTCTGTCAAGCGAGCACGCAACCCGTTACGCGCATGAGTTTTCCGGCGGTCAGCGCCAGAGAATCGGTATTGCGCGCGCCCTTGCGGTCGATCCGCAGTTTAT
The DNA here is from genome assembly GCA_964525525.1 of uncultured Lachnospiraceae bacterium. Classification (GTDB taxonomy): domain Bacteria; phylum Bacillota; class Clostridia; order Oscillospirales; family CAG-272; genus RGIG2161. The sequence goes on from CAZGHD010000084.1 coordinate 4,589, forward strand.
CGTTTGTGACGAGCCGGTATCCGCGCTTGACGTGTCTATTCAGGCTCAGGTCATAAATATGTTCGAGGATCTTCAGAAACGCCTCGGACTCACCTATCTCTTTATCGCGCACGACCTTCTTATCGTACGCCATATAAGTGATAGAATCGCGGTTATGTATCTCGGACGCATAGTCGAGCTTGCCGACGCGGAGGAGATATATAACAGACCGATGCACCCTTATTCTAAGTCGCTTCTTTCTGCCGTTCCGATCCCGGATCCCGAGGTTGCGCGTGCAAACAGGAGAATCGTCCTTGAGGGCGACGTTCCCAGCCCTCTCAATATGCCGAGCGGATGCGCTTTCAGAACCCGTTGTCCTTACGCAACCGAGGAGTGCGCCGCAAAGGTTCCCGAACTCAAAGAGATAGAACCCGGCAGATTCGTAGCGTGCCACAGAATAGAAGACATCAAGTAAACGGCACTCCAAGTTAAGTTATTCATTTTTGTGTGAATAAAAAATTTTAAAAAAGGAGAAATCCACGATGAAAAAGTATCTGGCACTGGTTCTCGTTGCTGCTATGTTTATTTCCGTGCTTGTCGGTTGTTCCGGCAATGCTGACAAACCCAGCGACGATACCAAACTCAGCACCCTTAACGTTTGTCTCACTTCCGAGCCTGACACTATCGACCCCGCACTTAACAGCGCAGTTGACGGCGCTACTATGGTTATCCACCTTTTCTCCGGCCTTGTAAAATGGGCTCAGAACGAGAGCGGCGCTCTTGAGCTTGCTCCCGACTGCATCACCGAGCTCCCCGAGGGCGTTGTAGGTGATGACGGCAAGGTAACCTACACCTTTACCCTTAAAGACGGCCTTAAATGGTCTGACGGTTCTGCTCTTACCGCAGCAGATTTCGTTTACTCCTGGAACAGAGCAGTTCAGCCCACCACCGCTGCTGACTACGCTTACATGTTCGACATAATCGACAGAACTTCTTCCTTCGTTGAAAACGCTGAAGGCACCGGTATGTACAACCTCGTTGACGGTGAGTACGTTGACGCTTCCGTTGAAGACGCTGAAGGCAACGTTACCTACAACGGTCAGTACGACGAGAAGGTTGAGCTTAACGTTAAGGCTTCTGACGACGGCAAGACCCTTACCGTTGTTATAAGCAACACTTGTACTTATTTCTACGAGCTTCTTGCATTCCCGACCTACATGCCTGTTCAGAAGGCTGTTGTTGAAGCTAATCCCGACAGCTGGGCAACCGATCCCGCAACCTACATCTGCAACGGTGCTTACACCATTTCCGAGTGGGCACACGACAGCAAGATAGTTCTTAAGAAGAACCCCAACTTCCACGCAGCTGATACCGTTACTCTTGACGAGATCGTATTCTACCTCTCTGATGACGCTAACACCATGCTTGCTAACTACAAGTCCGGTCAGTGGCTGTTCATCGACGAAGTTCCCACCAGTGAGATCAAGGCTCTTGAAGCACAGTATCCTAACGAGTACTTCGTTGAGGGTCAGCTTGGTACTTACTATGCAATCTTTAATGTAAACAAGTCTCTCCTTCCCGAGACCAACACTCTTGAGGGTGTTGAAAGAGAGGAAGCTGAGGAAGACATCAGAGCAGCTCTCGGTCTCCTCATCGACCGCGTTTACGTTTGCGAAGAGATCGGTCAGGCAGGTCAGGTTCCTGCATCCTCTTTCGTAGGTATGGGACTTACCGACGCTGACGGCAAGACTCAGTTCTACCACAACGCAGGTAACTCTGATGACTTTGACGGTTACTACAACGTATCTGAAGACGCTTACGAGGGCAACGTAGCTCAGGCTATCGAGCTTCTCAAGAAGTACTTCACCTATGACGAAGCTACCGGAAAGTTCACCGACGTTCCTACCATCGAGTATATCTACAATACTGATGACGGTCACAAGGCTATCGCTGAGTACCTTCAGGCTTGCTATGCTGAGTACGGTATAACCCTCACTATCACCAACCAGGAGTGGAACACCTTCCTTAACACCAGAAAGAACGGTGACTACAACATGGCTCGTAACGGTTGGCTTGCTGACTACAACGATCCCATGTCCTTCCTTGATATGTGGACAACCGCAAGCGGTAACAACGATGCTCAGTTCGGCCGCGACGCTCACGCTTCTCTTGCTAAGTACTCCATGGATCTTACCGATCTTGGTATCGACTACAAGGTAGAGAACGCTACTTGGGCAGAGACCTACGACTACGTTGCAGATCTCATCCTCAAGACTACCGACACCGAGACTCGTTATGCTCTTATGCATAAGATCGAGGACCTTCTTATGGAGACCGGTGCTATCCTTCCCATCTACTACTACACCGACATTTTCATGAGCAGCTCTTCCATCGAGGGCATGTTTACTTCTCCTCTTGGATACAAGTACTTCATGCACGCAACCGTTAAATAATTAAATTATTGCGGATTTTTGCCCGCCGACCGAAAGGTCGGCGGGCTTTTTGCGTTCAGTATCATATTTCTCTGTGAATCAAGGTCTAATTTTTTAGAAAAAATCTTGACAATGCTTGTTTTGTATGATATACTAACATCATAGAAATTGCTATGGGGATTAGAATGAAAAATATAATTGCAAGCATCGTTTTATTAATCACGATTTCTCTTGTTTTTCTGGATTGCGTCGAAGACGAGCCGAAAAATGAGGCACCGACCGACGTGACCGGTGATACAACCTCGGTAGCTGATACCACCAAGGCAGAGGAAACTACCGCGTCGTCAGATGATGACGTTGTAACGCTTCCTATCGAAGTAAAGGTATACTATGACAACGGTGATTTCAGCTTTTCTGAGGATTTGCTTGCTGTGACCGACGGAGTAGTCTGCTTTTACTTGGAAGCAAAACCGGAAATGATCGTTAGTATGTTTGGGGAAATATACAGTATTACAGGTAAAGAACGCTTTACTGTAACTCATATAAAATGTGTCGACAACGCCGTAATTGTTACTGCTTGCTTTGGTGAAGAAAGAGAACACATCAACGAGATATGTATTGACATAGGTAGAAGAAGCGGTCTGTTATCCAGTATTATTTATTTTATGTTGGATGACTATGAGAGTTATAATAATATAAAAAGAATAGTGATAAACGATGCGATTATAAATATCCAAGGTACAGAATACGGATATCATGAAGTTACTTCAATATCTGCATATGGACATGAAGCAAAATTAAAAAATCCTAAAGCCTTAACCGGAAGAAATGGCGTTATTCATTACGTACATCAAGCAGAGGATATTTTTGCAATAGATTTTGATAAAGAATGGGGAGAAATATACATATTTACTAAAGATAGCTGTATAGAAATCCTGCCGAGTACCGTTGATTGGGAAAAAGATCCGTATTTCTACAACGTATCTTTTTATAATTATGAGGTGGATGAGAACGGTAGATTGATCTATTCAAGACGGCCGTACAAGTATACGTTTCAAGGCGGTTGCTTTAACGGAATGGTTGAATACTGTTGCGGATATGACGAGCTTTGGATGGAAAAGGGTGTTGTATCGGTGGAAAACGGGGAGGTTGTATATACACCGGAAAGAAAATATACCGTAAAAGAGGGCATTGAAAACTTTAAAGATATTTATAACTATCATACGCAGGTAAACTATATTCCGATAGAAGAATTCTATGAAGAGTATTACCGCGAAGAGTTTGAAAAAGAGCTTGGTATTAAATCGATTGAAGAGCTTTTTGAATACAACAAAGCGCATTACGAGGTGTACAACTAACAGAAAAAGAGCCAACACGAATTTCGTGTTGGCTCTTTTAACTTTTTATCAGTTACCGTATGTACCCTCGAGGTTAGAGACTACTTCTGTTACGTCTTCCTTACCCTTGGACGTTGCGATGCGCTTTTCAAGCTCTTCGTAGAATTCCTCGCCGTCGTTCGGGAGGTCTACCCATTTATCCTTCCAGGAGGAGAGCATCATCGCGTTGGACAGAGAAAGTCCGTTGATACCCTCGTAACCGGGAGCAAGGAGAGGCTCGCCGTTAAGCAGGTGGTTGGTGAAGTTCTTGAATATACCGACGTGCTGTTCGCCGCCGTTGTTGAAATCGTAGGTAATGGTTGCGGGAGTAGGCTTTGCAAAGCCGTTGGTTGCGGTCTTGCAGTACTCTCTCTCGTCTACGGGGAGACGGGTAAAGGTGAGGGAGTTATTCTCAAACACGAGCTTACCGCGGCTGCCGGAGATCTCAAGACGGTTGGTGCCGGGGCACTCGCCGGTGGTGGTGATGAACACGCCGGTCGCGCCGTTTGCGTACTCTGCGTATGCGGTAACGTCGTCCTCTACCTCGATGTCGTGGTATTTACCGAAGCTCATAAACGCGCGTATACGGGTGGGCATACCGAAAATCCACTGCCAGAGGTCAAGGTTGTGAGGGCACTGGTTGAGAAGAACGCCGCCGCCTTCGCCTGCCCAGGTAGCTCTCCATCCGCC
>CAZGHD010000085.1:0-8983 GCA_964525525.1 uncultured Lachnospiraceae bacterium
CTGCTTGCTATTCTTGAGGGCGTCACTAACGTTAAATACAATAAAACGTCCGATGTCTCGGTAAACGCTGATTTTACCGCAGAAAAATTTTCTGCCGATATAAAAATAGCGTTTTCAATAAGAGTCGGACAAGCACTTAAAGTTATGATAAAAACCGCATATAATTATCTGAAAACGAAAAATACAGTCGGTCGTCCCGACTGATTTACAGAATATAAGGAGATAAAAAATGTCTGCTGATAACAAAACACTCAACGATATTATCTTTACTTCTCTTGACGATATTAAGGGGTCGCTCGGCGCGGATACCGTTATAGGTACTCCTATCGCTACCGACAACGGAACTACCGTAATTCCGATATCTCGCGTTTCTGTCGGAGTTGTAACCGGCGGTATGGATATTAATAACTCCGCGCAGAAGCTTGGAGCAGGTACGGGTACCGGGATGTCTGTAACTCCCGTCGGATTTTTGGTAATCAAGCCGGACGGCAGTGTTGATATGATCAACGTCAATAATCCTACCAGTGCTCCGCAAAACGATCCTGTTTCTCAGATTGCTGATCTTATCGAGCGTTCACCTGACATAGTTGAGAAGATCAAAAATCTTTTCTCAAAGAAAAATAAAGACAGCGAGAGTCAGGGCGAAGAAAAATAAGAGATAATAACGCATAAAGCAAGTCCGCCTCAAATATAGATGTTATACAAGCTATAATATCTGAAAAGGGGATGTTCATATGGCACTTAAAAGGACTGCTTTTGCGTTTCTCGTTTTTTGCATTGCGCTGAATTTTGCGATACCTTCATTCGGAGGCGGAGATTTATCCGCATCTGAGGTTTATAACGATTTTTCGGAGATAGACGTGTCCGCGCGTGCGGCTATTCTTTACGAGCCGTCGTCCGGCAAGGTCATCTATGAGAAAAATTCCGGGGAAAGACTTCCTATGGCGAGCACGACCAAGATAATGACCGCCGTAGTCGCACTTGAAAATTCCGACTCCGCTAAAATAGTGTCTGTGTCCGAGGATGCGGTCGGAGTTGAGGGCTCGTCCGTGTACCTTTATCCCGGAGAAAAGCTCTCTATGATAGACCTAATATACGCACTGATGCTTGAAAGCGCGAATGACGCCGCAACTGCCATAGCAATAGAAGTAGCCGGCAGTGTTGATGCCTTTGCGGATCTGATGAACCAAAAAGCCGAACAGCTCGGACTTGAAAATACCAGCTTTTCAAACCCTCACGGACTTGACGATGAAGGGCACTATACCACCGCGTATGATCTTGCCCGCCTTGCGGGATACGCACTCCAAAACGAGCAGTTCCGCGAGATAGTTTCTACCTATAAAAGGGTTATCCCCATGCTCGAGGGAGAGGGCTCACGCCTTTTGCTGAATCATAACAAACTGCTCAAACGCTACGACGGAGCAATCGGAGTTAAGACCGGATTTACCAAGAAAAGCGGACGCTGTCTTGTGTCAAGCGCGGAAAGGGACGGAATGTCGCTTATAGCCGTCACACTTAATGCGCCAAGCGATTGGGAAGATCACGAAAAAATGCTTGACCTCGGTTTCAGCCTGTACAAAAAGATCACTCTTTGCGAGCCCGGGTCTGAAACTTTTTCGATTCCTTGCGTCGGTTCTGAGGAAAGCTCGGTAACGGTTACAAACAAAGCGGAGTTTTCAGTTGTTATGCGCCGGGATGGAGCGGAGGTCACGCGCGTAGTGGAAATGAAACGTTTTTGCTTTGCGCCTGTTTCGGCAGGCGACGTTCTCGGCAGAGTCTGTTATTACGCGGATGGAGTGCTTTTGGGAGAGGTAGAGCTTACCGCGGAATTTGACGTAAATCCGATAGCAAAACGAGGATTTTGGAACTTTATAATGTCATTATTCAGATAAAAAGAGATAGAAATGGAAAAAATAAGACTGCAAAAATATTTTACCGATTGCGGTGTCATGTCCCGCCGAGCCGCGGAGCGTGAGATAGCAGACGGAAAAGTGAAAATTAACGGAATTACAGCCGAGATAGGGCAGAGTATCACTCCCGGCGTTGACGTGGTGGAGTATAACGGCAAGGTGGTCAAAATGCCGGAGCGCACCTCGTCGGTGTGCGTTATGCTAAACAAACCGCAAGGGTACATAACTTCAATGTCTGACGACAGAGGCCGCAGATGCGTAACAGAACTGCTCTCGGGAGTTAATTTCCGCGTTTATCCCATCGGTCGTCTTGATATGTATTCGGAAGGGTTGCTGCTTCTTACAAATGACGGCGAGCTTGCAAATGCGCTCACTCACCCGCGCCACGGGATCCCCAAAATATACAGAGTTACTACCGTCGGTGTACCGTCTCTCGAGCAGATAGAGCGCCTCGGACTCCCTATGAATATCGACGGATACGAGATAATGCCGGTAGAGACAAAAGTACATTCCGAAACGGATAAACACGTTGTCCTTGAAATGCGCCTTTACGAGGGCAGAAACAGACAGATACGAAAAATGTGCGATCAGGTCGGCATACGCATAAAACGCCTGCAAAGAATAGCTATAGGAGAGATCTCTTTGGGCAGACTGCCGCTCGGAAAGTACAGATACCTTACCGCTGTGGAAATACAATATTTAAAGGAAAGTTCAAACGGAGGAAAATCAAATGCTTGAGATAAAGCCTGTTGAGGATAAGGAAATACAGAAAAAATACTGTGAGACCGCGGGAGTTACCTACGTCCCTGACGCTCTTGCGTATATGGCTTTTGTTAACACTATAGAAACCGGACTTTGCCAATTCGGCATCAAGGAAAACGTCGGATACATTTACAGTCTTACACAGATGCCGGAAAGAGACGATACCGAAGCGCTGTTTATTATGGCGCGTGCTGCTTTGAGCTTTATGGCTTTGTGCGGTGCGGAGTACGCAGATGTTACAAACGCGGAAACGACCGATAGACTTAAAAACGTAATAGGGTTTAAGAAAGACGAAAACGGCAGATATTTTATGTCGATCAAAGGTATGAACGAACATCATTGTAAATAAATATAATAATTTGGCGGCTATTGGTAAAAATTACCAATAGCCGTTCTTAATTATTGTGCACATTGTTTTTCTGTAAATTATTGAAATAATTGGAAAAATATGGTATTATATTGGTGTCACAAAAAAGTTGTGCTATAAATAATATATACGGGGAAGGAAAACAATGGAACTTACTGCAAAAATACTGATCGTTGATGAAAATGAGGAACAAAGAAGAAAGTGCAAGGATACTCTCCTAAAGGCGGGATACCGTATCGTTGAGGAAGCGTGCGACGGGGAGGATGCCGTAATGAAGATCGACAGAATAAATCCCGACGTGGTTATTCTTGATATATGGCTGTCAAAATTAGACGGTATCGGAGTAATCAGACGCGTTAGACAGTCGTGGAACGGAAATTGCCCGCCGCCTGACTTTATCGTGGTATCTCTGGTTGCAAATCAGCATATTTTTCTTGAAGCGTCAAACGCCGGCGCGGCACTTTGTATGCTCAAGCCTTACGACGCAAACAGCCTGTGCGAGCACGTTGAGTCTATTATCGAGAGCAGAAATAAAAATACAGCCGCACCTGCCGCAAATTTTGAATCTGAAAATCAGGTGGACATCGAAGCACAAATAACCAAGATAATCCACCAGATAGGCGTTCCGGCTCATATCAAAGGGTATCAGTATCTCAGAACCGCGATAATGATGACGGTAAGAGATAATGACATCATAAATTCCGTTACCAAGATTTTATATCCGTCAGTGGCCAAGAAATACTCAACCACAACGTCGAGGGTTGAACGTGCTATCAGACACGCGATAGAAGTGGCGTGGGACAGAGGCGACGTTGATACCCTTAATTCCTATTTCGGTTACACAATACAGAATAACCGCGGTAAACCCACTAATTCCGAGTTTATCGCGATGATTGCCGATAACCTGCGCCTTGCCAATAAAATGTACAGTTAAAGATTTTAATACAAAAAAGCGATACCGAACGGCGTGCACAATTAGGGGTAAATTGAAATTCAATTTACGCCGTCCCGAAATATTCCTCGCAGTCTAAACAACTGCGTTCCGCAAGCGGAAACGGAATATTTCCAAAACAAAGTGCAGAGTCGAAAGTATCGCTTTTTGCTTTGTTATTCTATTACCGAAACGGTATTTCCATCACTCTTGATTACTATCGAGCTTTCCAGATCTGTGCGATATACCTTTGCTCCAAGTTTGTCAAAAAGATTTATTACCTCCTTGTGCGGGTGCCCGTATGAATTTCCTTTTCCGCAGGAAATCAATACTACGTCGGGATCTACCGCATGAACGAAATCTTCCGAGTTAGACGTAGACGAGCCGTGATGTCCTGCACTCAAAACGTCGCACCGCAGGGAAGATGCAGGATAGGCATCAAGTATTTCGTTTTCAGAGAGCGACTCGGCGTCTCCCGTGAACATAAACGAGGTGTTACCGTAAACGAAACGGATTACCACACTGTAATCGTTGAGATTGCTGTACGAATTGTCGTTTGGTGCAAGAACGGTAAAATTCGCATCTCCTATCGAATATTTCTCCCCGGATATTGCCTCTATCACGTTTGCATCGCTTTGCTCGATTGCCGTGAGCAAGCGGTCAAATGTTGCACTTGACGAGGTGGCGTTTGACATGATGACGTTCTTTACTTCAAATTCGTTTACTATCATGTCCGCTCCGCCTATGTGATCTTCGTGCGGATGAGTGAAAATCGCGTATTCAAACTCGGTGATTCCGAGCTTCTTGACGTAATTTCGCAGGTCATCCTCCGACTCTGACGTTCCCGCGTCTATTATTATATTTCCTTTCGAGGAAACGATGATAGTACAGTCGCCTTGACCTACGTCTACTGTGTGGACTGCTATTTCTCCGTCAGAAACCTCAACGGGAGTGTTTTCTTTAATATAATTATATACAGCTACTACCGAAAGGATAAGGATAATTACTACCGATACCCACGTCGGCTGCCTTTTTTTACTTGATCTTCTTTTTTTAGCCATGTTACCTCCGGAGAATGTCATTTACCCGAAAATCGGTTTTTAATTACGGCTATAACCGAAAAGATAATAAACGCAAAGATATTTACGCAAACTACGCTTGCGCCGGTCGGGGTTTCAAGCAGATAGGATGAAAGGATTCCTATAAAAAAGCATACGACCGATAAAACTGATGACGTTATTATCACGGCACGGTAGCTCTTTGACAGACGCATAGAGGTGAGGGCAGGGAAGATTATGAGACTGGATATAAGAAGGGTTCCCATCATTCGCATACCTAAAACCACCGTAACTGCGGTAAGAAACGCGATGAGCATATTGTACAGCTCGGCACGGATTCCGGTGGCGCGTGAAAATGATTCGTCAAAGGTTACTGCAAAGATTTTGTTGTAGAACAAAACGAACAGTAAAACTACTATCGCGGCGAGCGAAACGCTGAGCCACACGTCGTTTTTTGTCATCGTGAGGATGCTCCCGAACATATAGTTGGATATGTCTACCGTCATGCCTCCAGATAGCGATACTGCGATAACACCTATAGCGAGTGAGCCGGTTGATATTATAGCGATTGCGGAGTCGCCTTTTATCTTGCTTGATTCGCTTATTCTAAGGAGTATGAAAGCTGCCGCGATAACTACCGGCAAAGCAACCGAAAGGGGAGCAAAATTAAATACCGAAGCAACCGCAAGCGCACCGAATCCAACGTGGGATAGTCCGTCTCCGATCATGGAGTAGCGCTTGAGCACGAGACTTACGCCAAGCAATGCGGCACACAGAGAAACGAGTACGCCTACTATCAGTGCGCGGAGCATGAAGGTCTCGGAAAATATTTCAATCAGCACGATTCTCACCTCCGAGAAGCTTTTGACACTCACTGCACTCAAGATAGTGGCTTTTTTCTCCGAAAAATGTGTAATCCCTGTGGAGATGAAGCATATGAGATGCGTATCTGACGGCAGTTTTGATCTCGTGCGAGACCATAATAACGGTTATACCGTCGTCACGGTTGAGCCCCTCCGTTATCTTGTAAAAATCTGATGAAACTATCGGGTCAAGACCTGCGGTGGGCTCGTCAAGCAGTAATAATTTTTTTGTAGCACAGAGCGCGCGGGCAAGCAAAACGCGTTGCTGCTGACCGCCTGAAAGCTCTCTGTAACAACGGTTTTTAAGATCGGATATGGAGAGCTTTTCCATGTTTTCTTCGGCTTTTATCCGCTCTTTTTTGCCGTAAAAAGGCAAAGGAGAAACGGAATTAAGCGTGCCGGACAAAACTATCTCATATACCGATGCGGGAAAGTCTTTCTGCGCGCTCGACTGTTGAGGAAGATAACCTATCTCGTTCTTTTTGAGTCCGTCTCCGAACTCTATACTACCGCCCGACAGATTTTTAAGTCCGAGCAGAGCACGCATAAGAGTGGTTTTTCCCGAGCCGTTTTCTCCAACGATGCACAAGTAATCACCCGAGCAAACCGAAAAGGAGAGATCCTTTATAACCGTCTTGTTTTCATAAGACAGTGAAATATTTTTTGATTTAATCAGCGCCATTTATCAGTACCTCGCGAAGAACTGAAAGATTATTTTTTTGCAGATCCAAAAACGTTATGCCTGCCTTGCGTTCATCCTTTGTGACGTTGTGGCAGGAGTGAAGCATTACCGCCTTGACACCGGTCTGCTCGGCGATTGACGCAGCGGCGTTTCCGCTTGAGGATTCGGTATAAAATACCGCGGCAGAACGGGTCTCTTTGATCTTTTTTATAAGAGCGGATATAGTGGCCGCGCTCGGTTCGCTTTCGCTTGAACAACCGGGAAAAGCGGCACAGTATTCAAATCCGTATCTCTCGGTAAAATAGAGAAAAGGAAATCTGTCGCCGAATATCAGCGTCTTTACGTCAGCGTTTTGAGCAAGATCAAAATATGCATCGTCGAGGGCTTTGAGCTCGGCATCGTACTTCTCAAAATTTGTCCGATATTCGCTTGCGTTTTCAGAGTCTATATCGCACAGTTTGTCAGTGATGACCGAACATATCTTCCTACAGTTGTCGAGCGAGGTCCATACGTGTTCGTCGGTTTCGCCGTCGTGCTCGTGTTCGTGCTCGTGTTCCTCGCTGTGAAGCGGTTTTACACATTCAAGCAGAGAGATAGTTTCCGGCGGAGAATCAAAGGAAGCGAGAATATCCCTTACGTATTCGTCCGATTCACCTCCCACGTAGATGAAAAAATCGCAGTTTTTGATAGATAAAATATCCTTTGGCGTCGGCTCAAACGAGTGAGAATCACCGCCTGCGGGCAAAAGCACCGATACCTCGGCGTTGTCTCCCGCAATCTCCTGCGCGAAATCGTACGGCGGAAAAACGGTGGCGATTATTGAAATCTTGTCCGAGTTACCGTCAGAATCTGAAACGGCACAGGAGCACAGAGGGAAAAGCATCACGAAAATTAAGATTAATACCGCTGTTTTATTTCGCATTTTCCGCTCCTTTACCGCATTTACCGCAAGTGCCGATCAGAATTGTGTTTTTTCTGTCTATCATAAATCCGTGGCTTTGATTTATGTGCTGTTCAAGGGAAAACATCTCACTGCATTCGAGATGAAAAAGCCTACCGCACTCGGTGCATCTCATATGGAAATGCTCTCCGCAACCGCCCTCAGAAAAATACTGATAGAGCGGGGGCTTGCCGTCATCCGAATAACGGCGCACGATACCGAGAGAACAAAGCTCGGACAGCTGTCTGTATATAGTGCTTTTTCCCGGCGCTCCCGAATAATTAAAATTATCGGCTATCTCTTTTGAGGAGAATTGGCGCTCGCTGTTTTCTTTAAGAAAATCTATCAAAGCGCGGCGCGCCGGAGTATTGTAGGAATTTCTTTTCATTTATTATTCACTCCAATTTGAGAATCATTCTCATTTTTAATATTATATACCAATTTTATTCCGATGTCAATTATTATTGAGAATTTTGTGTCGCTGTGATATAATATAGCTATAAAATAAATAGGGGTGAGAAACGTGAAAATATTAAGTTTATTTGTTGTTGTTCTTACATTGCTTTTATCATCTTGCTCGTCCGATGTTCAGAATGCTTCATACGAGCAGATAAACGCCGAGCAGGCGCAGATTCTGATGAACACGGAGAAGGATTACATTATAATAGATTCGCGCACACAGGAAGAATTTGACGCAGGACACGTAAGCGGAGCGATAATGATCCCCGAATACGAGATCAAAGATCGCGCTCCTAATATGCTACCGAATAAAGATCAGCTTATTCTCGTTTATTGCCGCTCTGGGCGGCGCAGTAAGATAGCGGCGCAAGCCCTCGTTGATCTCGGATACACCAACGTAAAAGAGTTTGGCGGAATAATAAATTGGCCTTACGAGACGGTTAAATAAAAGAAACTGCCGCGAGCTTTCGCGGCAGTTTCTTTTTGAAAAAGTTATGAGAAAGTTTGGTTTGGATTATTTTACGTTTTCGCCGTTTTGAGAACAGCAGGAGCAGGACGCTCCTTTTTCTTTTGACGAACAGGAGCACCCGTCAGGACAACCGATGCATTTTTTACCGCTTTTCTTTGCTTTGTATACGTAGAATGCGGCAAGCGCGATTATCACTGCTACTATGGCGATGATGATGTAATCTGTCATAAGTTACACCTCGATTTTGTAATTATTTTTTAAGAGCGTACTCTGCCTTGAGCTTCTTGTCGGAAACTGCACACAGATAAGCGAGAACAGCCGCAAATACTACTACCGCGATACCGCCGCCTATTGCTGCGCCAACGTTGAGAGTTGCAGGAGCGGTGATGAGAGTACCGATGGTGTAAACGAGATATGCAACGGTGTAACCTGTACCAATCTGGAGACCTATACCGCCCCACAGCCATTTTGCACTCTTCATTTCAGAGTTCATAGCACCGATAGCGGCAAAGCAGGGAGGAGTATAGAGGTTGAACATAAGA
>CAZGHD010000086.1:0-8928 GCA_964525525.1 uncultured Lachnospiraceae bacterium
CAGCCGTGAGCGATGTTAGCAAACGGACCGCCGTGAATGAACGCGGGGGTATGCTCGAGGGTCTGAACGAGGTTGGGGCAGAGAGCATCGCGGAGCAGAACGGTCATTGAGCCGTCCGCGCCGAGCTCGCGGCAGCGAACCGCGCGTCCGTCGTAAGTATAGCCGATAATTATGTCGCCGAGTCTCTTTTTAAGGTCGTCAAGCGAGCTTGCAAGGCAGAGAATTGCCATAACCTCACTCGCAACGGTGATCTGGAAATGATCCTCGCGCACGATTCCGTCAGCCTTACCGCCCATGCCGACGACGATGTTACGCAGTGCGCGGTCGTTGGTATCGGTAACTCTGGAGAACACTATTCTGCGGGGGTCAATGCCTATCGCGTTGCCCTGATGGATGTGGTTGTCTATCATCGCGCAGAGCAGGTTGTTAGCTGCGGTGATCGCGTGGAAGTCGCCTGTAAAATGGAGGTTGATGTCCTCCATCGGCACTACCTGCGAGTATCCGCCGCCGGTAGCTCCGCCCTTAACGCCGAAGACCGGACCGAGAGACGGCTCGCGCAGGGCGATAGCGGCGTTTTTGCCGATCTTTTTCATCGCCATACCGAGTCCGACGGTGGTAGTGGTCTTACCCTCACCCGCGGGGGTGGGATTTATCGCGGTAACGAGAATGAGCTTGCCGTCCGGACGGGACTCTATCTCGCGGAGATATTTTTCTGAAACCTTGGCTTTATATTTACCGTAAAACTCGAGGTCGTCCTCGGATATGCCGAGCTGTGCGGCGATCTCGGAGATCTTCACCATTTCGGCGCTCTGAGCTATTTCAATATCTGTCTTCATTTTTCGGTCTCCCTTTATTTTAATAAATTTCAAAAGCAAATTCGCATTATTAACAAAAATGCACTACAACTTTAGGCTCCCTTGTGTAATAGGGACGGAACAACGCAACGCGTTGTTCTAAGAAATCGCATTGCGATATTCCGCTCGCAAAGCGAGACTGAGGGATTGTTTTATATGATTTTTATGATCCCAGTTAACAACCCCTCCGCTTCGCATACGCTCAGCACCTCCCCTTGCACAGGGGAGGCTCTTATCAATCCGGGATTTACTTGTACCGTAATATCTGATCGTTATAAGTCAAAATTATGATTTTATTTTTTAAGGCTTGCAACGTATTCCTCAAGGCACATTCCCGCCTCGTAGATCTTTGTCGCGTGATAACGTCCGACGTAGCGGTAGTGCCACGGCTCGAAGTCTATTTTGGTTATCTCGGTCTTATCCTCGGGGAATCTGAGGATAAATCCGAATTTATGCGCGTTGTCGCGCAGCCAGGTGTACGCTTCCTGACTTGCGAACGCCTTGTCCGCCGAGGGAAGGTTGTGCATATCTATACAAAGTCCCGACTGATGCTCGCTCGTGCCCGGCTCTGCCGAGTAGGTGAGTACCTGAGCCTTTGCCTGATCCCACGTCCAGGTGGGGTGGTTTTCCAGCTCTCTTGCGATATACGAGTTGTGTATATTTTTCTGATCCTGATACGAGCGGTATGCGCTGGTGACCGTCACGTCGGTGTAGCCGTGCGCGTACATCTCGATGTACAGCGCCTCAAGTGCCTTTGCCGCGTACTCGCGCAGTCTCGCTTTGGAGCGGTCGGCGCGGGTGTTGACCACGTCAATAAGATCATCCGGCACGTAGTCGGACTCAAGGAAGTTTTCGTAATTTATCAGAGTCAGATACTCGTCGCCCTCGGGATTCATATATTTTTCGTAAGCAGACAGGTCTTTGATAAAGTTAAGCTCCTCTTTGTCCGTCGTGCTCGAACCCTGACCGTGCTTTTCCGCCTCGATGGCACTCTCCTCGGACACCGCCTCGATCTCGCTGTAATTTTTCACGCGGTAGCCGATCGGCTCGTACTCGGGGGAGTCCTCTGTCGAGGTCGGCAGCTCGTTGCGGGTGACGGTGATCTTGTGTGCCCGCTCGTCAAGCTCTGCGGTGATTCCGGTCATAAACTCGCTGACAAAGGACAGCGGCACCCAAAGGTCGTCCCCGATTATGCGGCTCTCGCCTGACATTCTGTCCTGCATTCCGTTCATGTAAACTATGTTCGTACCGACAACGAAGCGGACGTTTTCGGTGTGCTCGTCTATCGTGATGTAGCGGAGCTCGCTTGAGTCTCCCGTTGACGTCATCGAGCAAAGCGCCGCGATGCGCGAAAAGTTTATCATCACCGATCCGTCTGCCGCGGTCGCGACGGTGTACGGCTCGGTTTGAGTTATTTCTCCGTAGACGTAGGTGTGCTTCGCGCTGTCAAGCGGGTTTGTGTTCGCCAGCTTCCAGATAAAAAACAGCACAAACGACGCGGCAAACACCGCGTAAAGCAGCAAAACTATGACCACTCGGATGAAGATCGCACCTCGAGCCTCACGGCGGCGCTGACGCTCGCGGATCTCTGCGTCACGGCGACGCTGTCTGGCCTCCAGCATCAAGCGCGGATCGTATCCCTGCACAGGGCTCTGCGGAGCGGGGCGCGGCTGTCCCTGCCTCGCCTGCACGGGGCGCGGCTGCGCGGGGCGATTTGCACTCGGTCTCGGAGCCTGCGGGCGCGGAGCACCGCTTGGTCTTGGTTTTCTGTTCGGATCGTAGCCTCGGTTGTTCATAGACTACCTCCTTTAAGTTGAAAATTTATAGTAGGGGCGGTTATTAACCGCCCGTTTAAATTCAATGATAATCCGTTCGTGTGCACGGTACACCTGAATGCCTTGGCATTCCGACGTCGTCCCCTACGAGGTTATCGGAAAATTCAAAAGGTCGTTGTAGGGGTTGTGCGTCGGGAATGAACTCCGTTCATTCAGACAACCCGTTTTTATTTCGCGGTAATCCGTTTGTTCCGGCACGGGCGATTCGTGAATCGCCCCTACGAGGTTATCGAAAATTTGAAATATCGTTATTATTTTCCTTTTGTCTCAACTATATAAAAATACGGCGAGGTGGGGGAATTGACTATCTTAAAGCAGGACGCGCAGACCTTATACTTTGAAAGCGACGCGAGGTATTCGCCCACCGCTTTGCCCTCTGCGTCCCCCTCCTCGTGGCCGGGATAAATTGCGATAAGCAGTATTCCGTCCGGCGCGAGCAGGGAAATTGCCGTTTCTATTGCGGGCAGGGTGGTTTCGCGCATGGTGGTCACCGACTTATCCCCGCCGGGGAGCCAGCCGAGATTGAACATTCCCGCCTTTATCGGCTCCTTTATATACTCGCCTGCAAGGTGGTGAGATGCGTGGATCAAGGTATAGTTATCCGGGCAGGACGCCTCAAGGCGCGCGCGGGTGGACTCAAGCGCTGCCGCCTGAACGTCAAACGCGTAGACGTGGCCGTCCTCGCCGACAGTCTGCGACAGAAACTCGGTATCGTGGCCGTTGCCCATTGTAAAATCCGCTGCGACGTCTCCGCGTGAGAGATGCGCGAGGATAAAGCTCTTTTGAAGTGAAAGAAGATCTACCATTTTATAAAATCCTTTTTAGCTCGCCTGCTCGGAGCGCGCGATGACGATATTTTCAAGATGTTCCTCCTCCGTCTTTGCAAACAGGGTGGTTCCGTCCTTTTTTGATACGAAGAAGTAGTACTCGGTGGTTGACGGGTAGAGCGCGCAGGTTATCGCGTTGTAACCAGGATTTGCTATCGCGCTCGGGGGCAGACCGTCGTAAACGTAGGTGTTGTACGGGTGGTCGAAGTCGTTGTGCGAGGGCAGGATCTCCTCGGGGCGTTTGCCCTCCGCGCACTGGATAGCGTATGCTGTCGTCGCGTCGCTCTGGAGCTTCGGGTAGGTGCCCTTGTGATTCAGTCTGTTGTGGAATACCGAAGAAATGTTCTCAAATTCCACGACGAATTTACCCTCTTTTTCGATGATGGACGCGAGGGTAATGACCTCGTCAAGGGTCATATCAAGCTCCTCAACGCGGAGCAGAAGATCCTCGGTAAACACCTGCTTGAAGCGGTTTAAGAACTTCGCGATAGCCGCCGCCTCGTCGGCGTAGATATAGATTCCGCTCTCCTCCACGTCCTCCTCGGTCAGCTCTCTCGACTTATAAAAGTCGTAGGTGTCGGGGTAGAGATAACCCTCAAGGCGGTAGTGGCGCTCGGGGGTGATAACGAGCTGTTCAAGGAAGGGATACTCGTATCCCGCGCCGAGGAAATCGTATTCGTTTATGACCTCGACAAATCCGTCGCGGGTGCCGACGCCGTTTTCGACCAGCAGGTCGATTATCTCGTCAACCGTAAGTCCCTCGGGGAAGGCGATACGCACCGTCTCGCGCTTGGTGGACTTCTGGAACATGGTAAACAGCTTGTCGTAGCTGGTGTTTGCGTTTACAGTGTACTCGCCGGGGACGAACTCGAGCTTGCCGTTATCGTTTCGTCCGCAGTATATCTTGAACACGAACGGATACTTGATGATACCCTCCTCGTAGAGAATATCCGCAAGCTCGCCCGTGGTCATATACTCGGGGATGGTGACGGTGGTCTCGTCGTCCTCTTTTACAAAGGCAAAAACGTCGTTTGATATGATTATTCCGAAATACGCGATCACGATAGAAACGCCGACCACGCAAACGATATAAACGAGAGCCTTGATAATGCTTGAAAATCCGCTTCCGCCGCCGCTTGATTTCTTCTTTTTCTCGCGGGTGACGATGCGGGTGGGCGAGGTCGGCTGGGGTATCGGCTCGACTATTTTATGAAGCGCGGTCTCGTCCGGCGCGGGCACTGACGTGGGCGCGGGACGGGACGCGGGGGGTGTCATTTTTATCTGACCTGCCTGACTCGCGGGAGCGGCGGGCTTGGACTGCTGCACCGTAGGTCTCGGCTGAGCCTGCGGCGCAGCCTGCTGTTGCGGTGCGGGTGCCACGGGTTTAGCTTGTGGAGTCTGCGGCTGAGGAGCCGTCTGTTTCGGCGCGGGAGGTGTCGGGTCATTTACCGGCATCTGAGATTTCGGTCTCATTCCCGGGCGGACTACCCGGCGCACTGTATAGCTTCCCCCCTGTTTTGCGGGCGGGGCGGCGGGAGCGCTTCTGCGCGTCGGCCCCGACTCGGGGAGATAATCGTCGTCTTTGATATTTTGGTTTTTGTTTTCGTTTTCGTTCACTGAAATCTACCTTACCTTTCTCAGATGGTAACGAATACCGTTACCGCCCATGCCGTAACTGTGAGCAGAAAAGTGGGAGAGAGGAGCGCGTCAAGCAGTCCGCTCTCTTTTTCTCCTCTGGCAAACGCCGCGTCCGAATCAAGATCGAGCGCGCCGTTGCGGTAGACGATGCTCTCCGCCTGCATAAGCATAAAAAACAGCGCAAGCAAAAAGAACGCAACCGCAAAAAAGACGGTAAAAACAAGGTTTTGCGGCACCTTTACGACTGCCGCCGCGTATTCCTCAAAAAACAGGATGTACATATTATTGAGCAGGTGCACCGCCATGGAGGCAAGCACCGATCTCGTCACAAAAGAAACGAATCCGAGCACCATTCCCGAGAAAAAGTAGATAGGGAAGGACGCGGCGTTAAAATGGAGCATCGAGAACAGGAGAGCGGACACGAAGATGGAGGAAAACACTCCCATACCCTCGTACTCGCGCATCAGCACCGAGCGGCAGAGAAGCTCCTCTGTCAGCGCGGGAACTACCGCGAACGCCACCGCGATGAATATCGCGCGGGAGGCAAATCCGCTCGGCACGTAGTCGCTGTAGCTTGACGACTCGCCTATCGGAACTCCGAAAAAGGACATTGCAAAGGAGATAAGCATTCCGCCGAGGATGATAACGAACATCGAGGATACGATAAACGGAACGTTTTTCGCGTTCGGCGCGCGCAGTCGCAGTTCTTTCACCGAAATGCCCCTGATTCGGCAATACAGCAGTGTCGGTACGAACAGCACGAGAAGCTGAAGCAATGCGACCGACAGAAACACCGTCTCGCCCTCGCCGAGAATTGAGGTGTCGATATATCCGATTCCGACAGACAGCGCCATTATCATCAGCACCAGCAGCGGTGCCGCGACGTTGCTTTTAGTTTTCACCTGTGACCCTTACCCCCTTTTCGGAAACGAGAAGGTCTACCGAAATGTCAAATCTTCCGCGCGGAAGACGGGGAACTATAAACTCGGAATACACCACCCCGAGCTTATTTCCTCTGAAATCTGCGAGGTATCTGTCGTAATATCCGCCGCCGTAGCCGAGGCGGTAACCGTCGGGATCAAACAGAAAGGCGGGCACGATGCAAAGCGCGTTTGTCGAGCGATCGTCGCACAGAGGGTTGGTCGCGGGCGGTTCTTTTATCCCGCCGGGAGTCATCTCCAACTCGTCAAGAGAATCAACGGTGTGAAAGTGCATTATCCCACGCTTTTGAGTCACGGGGTAAGCGACCGTTTTGCCGCGGCGAAGCGCCTCTTCCGCTACTGGATCTACGTTTATCTCGTCGCCGATGGGCGAGTAGATGAGCAGTGTGTCAGCGTATCTGAAGCTGGCGAGCGAGATTATCGTCTCGCATATCTTTGCGTCCATTTTCGCGCGGAGATCCTTGTCGATCGCGCCACGGCGACCGCGGTACTCCTCGCGAAGATCAATTTTTAGTAATCTTATCTCAGCCATAAAATTTAAACTTTATCTTTCAAAATATACGGATGCGGCGAGCTTGTCTGCCGTTTCGCGGTCAAACAGAGCCTCGACCAGCATAAGTCCGAACTCGGTGGACGAGCCCATCGCACGGGCGGTGATTATATTCCCGTCGCGCACGGCTCCGCACTCGGCGTACTCCGCGCCCTCAAGACGGTCGATAAAAGTCTCGTCGGGGTAGCAGGTCGCGCGCTTGCCGCGCAGAAGTCCGCGCAGTCCGAGCAGATACGGAGCGGCGCAGATAGCCGCGACGTAGGCACCTCTCTCGGCGGCGTCAAGAATCATTTTATCTACAATTTCGCTCGCGTGGAGATTGTCCGCGCCCGGAAGTCCGCCGGGCAGGATCACCATCTCGGGGCGGTCGGACGGGGAGATCTCGTCCGCGGTTACGTCCGCGGTAACTGTCACGCCCTGGCGGCTGGTGACCGTCTTGCCGGTCACGCCGACCGTTTTCACGTCCGCGCCCGCGCGGCGGAGAAGATCAAGCGGGCAAAGCGCCTCGACGGTTTCAAATCCGTCAGCGAGAAAAAGATATATCATCGTAATTATCCTCCTGAGGTTTAATACAGTTGAAAGTTGAAAATTGAAAGTTGAAAGTTATTCGCGGTATTTCAAATGGTTGCCGTAGGGGTTGGTCGCGACCAACCCGACGTTTTTGTTCCGCGGTATTTCAAATGGTAGTAGCCTCCCTCTTAGAGGGAGGGGGACCACAAGAATTTCGTAGAAATTCCGTGGTGGAAGGAGTTTTCATATCGCGGTAAATTCAAAACGCCGCGATCAAATCGAATAATACCCCGCAGAGGTAGGTTTGAGGTACGGTGTGTCCTCTTTTCTGCCTGCGGTCTTCATCTTTCGGCGGAAGATTCCGCTCTCGGTCTTGACGTAAAGATACTTATTATCCTCGCCGCCGAAGGCTATCCCGGTGATCTCTTTTCCGTTTGGCGCGGGCATTATCGCGTCCACCATTCCGAAAACGGTTATCATCTGAACGCCGAGCTGTGTTGCGGCAAAAAATTCTTCCGCGCTCATCTACGCACAGGTCGCACGCGCCCTTCGGGTAGTGCCCTGCGTACGGCTCAAGCTGGGTCTGGACGAGTCTGTTTGAAATGCTTCCGTCCGGCTCTACGCAGACGGCGAACAGCGAGCTTGAATCTCTGTCAGCTACGTACAGCCGCCACTGATCGCCGGACACCGCAAGCGCGCGCAGATCGGAAAATCCGTCGCACGCAACGGTAGTCTCGCCGTTTTCGGTGCGGAAGATCTTTCCGCCCTCGCAGGTGTATTCGCGCTGTCCGATAACGGCGCGCACCCTATCCGGCATAGCGTCCGCCGTCTCCCACGGAAGCTCGGTCTCGACCAGCTTGCAAAAACGCTCGTTATAGCGCGGCGTTATATCCGCGGGATAATCAGAATAAAGGTAATTGACAATTTCAACCGACAGATCGGGATCACAGCAGTTTACGCAGTGGCCGCCGCCGGGGAAGTATTTGAATATATAATCGTATCCGGCGTGTTTTAAGGCGCGATCCATCGCGTGCCCCGCGATGTACGATGAGCCGAAATGATCGTCCGGCTCGTCCTCGCCGACAGTGACCACCACGCGGATAGGCTTGGGCTCGAATTTTCTTATAAGCTCGAGGAAGCGGTTCATGTTTCTCATATGCAGAAAGCTCGGACTGCTGAGGAATCCGCGTCTGAACATATCGTTTCTGAACCACAAAAAGCTCCACGCGCCGCATCCGCCGGACGAGCATCCGCCGACCATGTGTATCGGCTCGCGGCTTATCTCAATACCGTGATTTTTTTCGATAAACGGGAACAGCTCGTCAACTACGTAATTCGGGTAGTCCGCGCCGAAATCGTCATACTCCATACAGCGCATACCGATCTCGTGCGAGCCCTCGCTCGGAGGAACGAGAATTCCCTGCGGCAGACCGATCATTATAAAGTTGGGGGCCTTGCCCTCTGCTACCAGATCCATCAGAGGTTTGGCTAAAAAGACGTTCGCCGCGTCAAGATGAAGCAGTACCGCGCTCGGACGGCTCGCGTCGTGTCCGTGCGGGATGAAAAGGGTGTAGGTGTGTTTTACTCTGGCGCCGTCAGAGCGGCTGTCAACGTGAACGTCTGTCACGGTTCCGTAGTCTTTGAGTTCCATTTTTCGGATCCTTTCGATTGTTGTAGGGGCGATTCACGAATCGCCCGTTTTCATTTCGCGGAATTTTAAAAGGTTGCCGTAGGGGCGACCATCGGTCGCCCGTTTTCGTTCCGCGGTAAATC
>CAZGHD010000087.1:0-8886 GCA_964525525.1 uncultured Lachnospiraceae bacterium
CGCAGAATATCCCTCTCCACCTGCTCAACCGCAAGTTTATAAAGGATATAAACGAGCTTTACGGAGATTACCAGGCAGGCGAGGAAGTCGGTCAGCGTTCGCCGCTCGTGGACTACACTCTTGACGACGCAGAGCCGCACGAAGCTATCAGAAACAGAGGTGAGGAAGATGCGTAAAATTTCATTACAAAGTCTCGACGTTCTGTTTTCTAAAATAGCAGAAAGATATTCGCTCTACCTCCCCGTTGATACAAACGGAGGCGCAAAATTCGAAAAATGGGCTGACGGTAAAAAGCTTTCAAATGAGCTTAACACCGTTCGCAGCCCCAAAGACTTCTTCTTCCCGCAGACCGAAAACTTAATGGATCTCAAGCTTGAGGGAAAGAAGGTCGAAGTAATAGACACGAGAGAAGAATGCGAGGATTTCGTCGTGTTCGGCGTTCGCGCGTGCGACGTAAAGAGCTTTGACGTGCTTGACAGAGTTTTCCTCTCCGAGCCGGTAGACTCCTACTACAAAAATCGCCGCGACCACGGAATCATCGTGTCAAGCGCGTGTACAAAGCCGAAGGAAACCTGCTTTTGCTCAACTTTCGGAATAGATCCTGCCGATCCCGACGGTGACGTAGTTACCTATAAAACAGACGATTTTCTCTACCTTGACGCAAAGACCGAGCGCGGTGAAGCTCTCCTCTCATCGCTCGAATCTGTCACCGAGGAGTGTGACGATTCGGCAGTAATCGCGCAGAAAGAGATCATCCGCGAGAGAATGGCAAAGCTGCCCCTCGCTGACCTTTCCGCAGATGCATTTGGAGCAGGCAAGCTTCAGGATTACTTTGATGCAGAAGAATGGAAAGAGCTTTCCTCCACCTGTCTCGGGTGCGGAACCTGTACTTTCGTCTGCCCCACCTGTCAGTGCTACGACATAAAGGATTTTGACACCGGTCACGGCATCAAGAGATTCAGATGCTGGGATTCATGTATGTATTCCGACTTCACAAAGATGGCGCACGGCAATCCGAGACTTACTCAGCTTGAGAGATTCAGACAGAGATTTATGCACAAACTCGTTTACTATCCGGAAAATAACGACGGTCTGTTCTCCTGCGTAGGATGCGGAAGATGCGTATCAAAATGTCCGATTGGAATGAACATAGTAAAAGTAATGAAAAAACTCGGAGGTGACGCAAAATGATAAAAGAACCTCTTATGCCGACAGTCGGCGAGGTAACCGACATCCGAGTTGACACTCCCGACGTTAAGACCTTCCGCGTGCTCACTCCCGACGGTAAAAAGCCGTTTATCCACAAGCCCGGCCAGTGCGCTATGCTGTCTGTTCCCGGAGTCGGTGAGGGTATGTTTTCCATAACCTCCTCCCCGACGAACGAAGAATACATGGAATTTTCCATTAAAAAATGCGGTTGCGTTACAAACTGGCTCCACGCGATGGAAGTAGGTCAGCAGATAACCATCCGCGGTCCGTACGGAAACGCATTTCCCGTGGATACCGAATTCGTCGGACGCGATATGCTGTTTATCGCGGGCGGTATAGGCCTTGCGCCCCTGCGTTCGGTCATCAACTACTGCCGTCACTACCGTGACCGCTACGGAAAGATAGACATCGTATACGGCTCACGTTCAAAGGCAGACCTGGTTGACTACGAGGAAGCGGTAAACGAATGGGCAAACGACGACGGAGTTAACGTTCATCTCACGATAGACAACCCCGAAGAGGGCTGGGACGGTCACGTCGGTTTCGTGCCGAATTACGTGAAGGAGCTCGGTTTTGACACGAACAAGACCGCTATTCTCTGCGGACCGCCGATAATGATAAAATTCACCCTCGCCGGACTTGAAGAGCTCGGATTCAAAAAAGATCAGATATACACCACGCTTGAGATGCGTATGAAATGCGGCATCGGTAAATGCGGACGCTGCAACGTAGGCAACTTCTATATCTGTAAAGACGGACCCGTGTTCCGTTTCGACCAGCTTGATGAGCTGCCAGAAGAATATTAAAGGTAAATCCATATAACACTCAAAACAAAACTGATTAAGGAGACTACGCCATAATGGAAAATATGGTAAACGTTTATCTGTTTGGCAAGCGTTACAGCGTTCCTGCCGACCTCACGATAATGCGCGCGATGGAATACGCAGGTTATCAGCTCGTACGCGGCTGCGGCTGTCGAAACGGCTTCTGCGGCGCTTGCGCTACTATATACCGTATCAAAGGAGACAAGGAGCTTAAAACCTGCCTCGCATGCCAGACCAAGGTAGAAAACGATATGTTTATCGCGACTCTTCCCTTCTTCCCGCTTGTAAAAGAGGTTTACGATATTGAAAAGATTCCCGTGACCGAGCAGGTAATGATGCAGCTCTACCCCGAGGTATACGCTTGCATCGGTTGTAACGCCTGCACCAAGGCTTGTACGCAGAAGCTGAACGTTATGCAGTACATCGCATACGCACAGCGCGGAGAGTTTGAAAAGTGCGCGGAGGAATCTTTTGACTGCGTAATGTGCGGAGTTTGTTCTGCCCGCTGTCCCGCAGGTATCTCTCATCCTCAGGTTGCTATGCTCGCCCGCCGTATCAACGGCAAGTATCTCGCACCGAAAACCGAGCATCTTGAGAACAGAGTAAAAGAGATAAAAGACGGCACTTTCACCGAGCTTATTGAAGCGCTTATGAATAAGCCTATAGAAGAAATGAAAGAACTCTATAACACGAGAGACATAGAAAAGTAAGGAGGGATCTTTAATGTATTCAGAAGAATTTAAGAGTTCTCTTGCGGCAGTCGAGGCTGCGCGTGAAGCCAACATCGCGTACGAGCCCGCAAGAATGACGGCAAAAGAAAAGGAAGATCTCCTTACCTCATACCACCCCGATTACAGAAAGAGCGATTTCCGTGATCTCAAGGTAGGTGCAAGCAAAGGCGCGTCCGTACCGAAAGAGCTTGCAAATATTCTCGAGGCCCACAGCCGTATCCGTCCCGAGGACGTTGATCTCACCACCCCCGACTACGACGTTGACGTGCTTGTAATCGGTGGCGGCGGTGCCGGTACCTCTGCGGCAATAGAGGCAGACGTAGCAGGCGCTAAAACCATGATAGTCACCAAGCTCAGAATCGGCGATGCAAACACTATGATGGCAGAAGGCGGCATCCAGGCAGCAGATAAGCCTAACGACAGCCCCGCAACTCACTTTGTGGACGCATTTGGCGGCGGTCACTTTGCGGCAAAGAGAGACCTTTTAGCAAAACTGGTAAACGACGCTCCCGAAGCTATCAAGTGGCTCGGAGACCTCGGTGTTGAGTTTGACAAGGCTCCCGACGGTACTATGATTACCACTCACGGCGGCGGTACCTCCCGCAAGCGCATGCACGCGGCAAAGGACTACACCGGTGCGGAGATCATGCGTACTCTGCGTGACGAGGTGCTCAACTGCGGCATTCCGGTAATTGATTTCACCTCCGCTATCGAGATAATTCTTGACGAAAACGGCCGCGCGGCAGGCGCAGTCCTTATGAATATGGAAACCGGCGACCTTATGGTTGCAAAAGCGAAAACCGTTATAATCGCGACAGGCGGCGCGGGAAGAATGCACTACCGCGGATTCCCGACCTCAAACCACTACGGCGCGACCGCAGACGGTCTCGTGCTCGGTTACAGAGTAGGCGCAAGTCTGCTTTATGCCGACACTCTCCAGTATCACCCGACAGGTGCGGCATTTCCTCAGCAGATATTCGGCGCACTGGTTACCGAAAAGGTACGTTCTCTCGGTGCAAAGCTGATTAATGCAAAGGGCGAAGTATTTATGCATCCCCTTGAGACCCGTGACGTTGCGGCGGCATCTATAATCCGCGAGTGCGGCGACAGAGCCAACGGTGTTGATACCGGCAACGGTCAGGCAGTATGGCTTGACACTCCCATGATAGAGAAGATCGGCGGCGAAGGTACTATCGAGGCAAGAATTCCCGCTATGATGCGTATGTTCGGCAGTTACGGCATAGACATCAGAAAAGAACCTATCCTGGTTTACCCCACTCTCCACTATCAGAACGGCGGTCTTGACATCAACGTTGACGGTATGACCACAAACGTTGAAAACCTGTACGTCGCAGGTGAGGCGGTCGGCGGTATCCACGGACGTAACCGACTTATGGGTAACTCCCTGCTTGACATAATCGTTTTCGGACGTAACGCAGGTCAGAGTGCAAGCGCGAAGGCTAAAGAGACCACCGTCGGCAAGCTCACGCTCGACCACATAACCAAGTTTGAAGCAGAGCTGACTGCGGCAGGAATCGAAACCGATCTCGTCTCCCCCAAGCTCCTCCCCGACTACACAAGAAAAGCCGCAGAGCTTGACAATAATGCGGAGGATTAATGTAAAATGAATCTTTTTAACGGTGTTATCTCTATTAGCGGAGTATCATTTCTGATGTTCTGCGCTCTTATAATCGCGGCGCTGGGTTATGCGCTTGGTCGTATCACAATCAAGAACATCTCTCTCGGAACTGCCGGCGTATTTATAGTAGCAATTCTTTTCGGATGCTTCTTTTACGACACTCTCGCATCGCAGTTCTCATCTGTAACCGAGACGAAAAACGCGCTCAAGATAATTGAGAACCTCGGACTTATCCTGTTCGTTACCTCGGTCGGATTTATCGCGGGACCTAAGTTCTTCGGAAATATGAAAAAGAACTTCAAATCCTACGTTCTGCTCGGTCTGGTCATTATAATCGCAGGCGGACTTACCGCCGCGGCTTGTATCGGCTTTGGCAGAATCACAAGTGACACTCCTCACGACGAGCTTACCGCAATGATAGCGGGACTTCTCTCCGGCGCTCTTACCTCCACCCCCGCATTTTCCGCGGCGAAAGAGGTTGCGGGCGCACTTGAGGACACCGTATCGGTAGGATACGGTATCGCATATCTGTTCGGAGTAGTCGGCGTTGTACTTTTCGTACAGCTTATGCCCAAGATCACCCGAGCAAATATGGACGAGGAAGTAAAGAAACTCACTGCCGTATCCGGCGGTGAAGCAAAGAAAAAATACGATGGCAAGCTGATTGACATGGATTCGTTCGGAATTATGCCGTTCGCACTCGCCGCAGTTATTGGAATCTTCGTAGGCGCTATCAAAATAGCAGGCGTTTTTTCACTCACCACTACCGGCGGATGCCTGTTCGTAGCACTGATATTCGGTCACTTCGGCAGATGCGGAAAGATCAACATTATGCCGAGCGACAGAACTCTCAAGGTGTTCAGAGAATTCGGTCTGATGCTGTTTCTTATGGGAGCGGGTATCTCGGGCGGTGCAAGCTTTATTGAGAAATTCCAGGTCATCTACTTCTTCTACGGCGTTATTATGACCGTCGTACCGATGATAATCGGATATATTTTCGCCCGCTACGTGCTTAAACTCAGCCTCCTTAACAACCTTGGTTCTATCACCGGAGGTATGACGAGCACCCCCGCACTCGGAACGCTTATCAACGTTGCAGGTACGGAGGACGTTGCATCAGCATACGCGGCAACTTATCCTATCGCGCTTATCTCGGTAGTTCTCGTCTCCCAGTTCCTTTTGATACTCTTTTAATCATTAAAAACATCTTGCCGAAACGGCAAGATGTTTTTTTGTACAATATTGATTATTTATATAACAAAATTGTGCATATTTCATATAATCTATTTACAAAAGGCATAATTTATGGTATCATAAATAAAAACACATAAATCAGGAGCTGATGCTATGAAGTTGTTTAAATCCGCATTAAGTATTCTTCTTGTTACCGCTATGCTCATGCCGCTTATTGCCTGTGCTGACGGCGATTCCAAAGACAAAGAGACTACTGCACCCGTTACTACAACACCCTCTGTAACCACGCCCTCAATATTCTATGAGGAGGACGATCTTCCTGATGACATCGATTTCGAAGGAGAAAAGGTAATCATCTGCTCGCCTTCATCAGGCCAAGCCGCCAATGACATCACCGTAGAAGATCTTAACTCCGACGTAGTAAACGACTCTATCTACAACAGAGAGATGTTCGTAGAGGACAGACTCGGTGTTGAAATAGAAAACATAAAAACAGGAGACGAAAACCAAGACTTCCAGAAACAGCTTGTCTCGGGTGAGGATACCTATCAGATTTGGGTCGGCAAGACTTATGATTTTTCAAAATATTCTTTCGAAGACGCATTGATAGACCTCAACTCCGTTGAGTATCTTGATCTTGACAAGCCGTGGTGGTCCCAGCACTTCATTTCAGAGGCTTCTATTGGTGACAATCTGTATCTCACTACCGGTTCTATCACCCTCTCGCTTCTCCGCAACCTGATAGCCGTATATTATAACAAAGACCTCGCGGTTGACTATGCTCATAACATCGGTCTTGAGGATCTAAACGACATTTACACTGTGGTTGAAAGCGGAAAATGGACGCTTGATAAGTTCTACTCACTCAGCGGTTCAATATACCAAGATTTAAACGGTAACACAGAAAAAGACCCCGAGGATCTTTACGGTCTCGGTGTACATAAGTACTCTCTCGATACTATCTGGAGTTCGTTTGACTTAAACGTTCTTGACCCAACCGATGGCGGCTGGTTTGAAATTAACGTAAACACCGATAAACTTTTTAATGCTATTGAAAAAACCACCGACCTCGTCCATATGTCGGAAGGTTGTCTTGTCGCCGAAGAGGACGATCTACCGTCTGCATTTGCTTCCGGCTCTATCCTTTTTGCTGTTGACTATATTTACAGAGCAGAAAACAACGCAATACGTAATATGTCAGACGAATACGGACTTATACCCTTCCCCAAGTATGACGAAAATCAGAAAGATTATTATTCTTACCCTTACGACGAATATCTGTCATATGCTATCCCCAACACCAACCCCAATCCCAACATTGCTGGAGCAGTAATGGAGGCTCTCGCTTCATACAGCTACCGCGATACCGAGCCTGCATACCTCGACACCGCACTCAAGGGTAAATATATGAACGACCCGCAGTCGCGTACAATGGTAGACCTTATAGTCGACGGATTTAAGCTTGACGCATCGTGGATATATATCTTCACTATTGGCGGAGGCTACCCGTCCGGTTACCGCGGTAACATTTTTGATAACGAACGCACGTATGCATCCGACCATGCCTCAAGAGCCAAAACTGTACAAACAAGACTCAAAGCTTATAAGCCGAGATAAATAACAGCATCAGCAGGGTGTCCTATACCGGGACACCCTGTTTTGTTATTATTTGACAAAAACATTATCACAATATTGTATATTTACTCTAAATTAATAATTGATTTTTCTTCGTTTTTATGATAATATAAAAGGCGTTGCGATCTTCAAAATTTATTATCAAGCGGGGAAAAAATGAACGTAACTCCAACATTACCGTCACATCATCACCACCACGTGTATGAAACTTTACTGAAAATACTCAAGGCTGTCGGGCACTTTATTTCGAGTAACACCGTACTTTGCATAGCCGTACTCGCGGCGACGATATCCTCGGTATTCGTTAAGCCGGATGCGGAATATCTTTCGTATATAGACTTCAAAACAATAGCCTGCCTGTTCTGCACGCTCGCAGTGGTTTGCGCTCTGCGGAATATCAGATTTTTCACGATCATAGCAAGAAAGATCGTTGTCGCAACAGGAAATCTCCGCATTGCCGCGATAGCGCTTATATACATCACCTTTATCGGTTCAATGCTTATCGCAAACGATATGGCGCTTCTCACTTTCCTGCCCCTCGGATTTATCGTAATGCAGGAAACAGGCAAGGATAAATATACCGCATACGTTTTCATACTTCAGAACATAGCCGCAAATCTCGGCGGTATGCTTACCCCGTTCGGAAATCCGCAAAACCTCTATCTGTATTCAAAATTCAATATTCCTACCCTTGAATTTATGGGCATCATGCTCGTGCCGTTCTTAATATCGATCGTGCTCGTTACTCTGTGCTGTCTGGTATTGCCGCGCGAGGCACTCAGCCTTTCAAGCGGAGAGATAAAGAAGCTTCCCCGTGCACGCACCGCCGCTTATATCGTACTTTTCTTCGCGGCGATAGCAACCGTGTTTAATATCGTTCCGTACGTGATCTGCACTGCGGTCATTTTGGTAGCGCTTGCATTTCTTGACAGGGACGCTCTGAAAAAAGTAGATTACCCTCTGCTGCTCACCTTTGTTGCATTCTTTATTTTTGCGGGAAATATGTCGCGAATCGGCGCGGTAGAAGCCATGCTCTCATTCCTACTCTCAAAAGGAACGCTTGTTTTCTCGGCGCTTTCCTGCCAGGTCATCAGTAACGTTCCGTCTGCTATCCTGCTCTCGCAGTTCACCGATAACTATCCCGCACTTCTGATAGGCGTAAACATCGGCGGCACCGGAACGCTTATCTCGTCCCTTGCCAGCCTTATCACCTTCCGCGAATACACCAAAAATCACCCCGGTAAAACGGTATCGTATATTATCCTGTTTTCAGTTCTTAACTTCGCGTTTCTCGGAATACTTATGGCAGCCTCACTGATTCTCGGTTACAGATAAAAAGTGCACCGCAATGGGGTGACAGTTGACCTACCGCAACCTCGTAGGGCAGTGCCTTGGTGCCGCCGTTGCAAGCTCTATAAATAAAAAAATACGGCGGGTGAATGAACGAAGCTCATTCCGAAACCACCCGCCCTACAACAAAAGGAGTACGAGAGTTTTTTCTCGTACTCCTTTTTAGACTCATCTTTAATATGTGCTATCGGGTAGCAATGAGCCTTCTCCTGTGGGAGAAGGGGGACCGCGGTAGCGGTGGATGAGGAGTTGCTTTGAGTTTAGGACACCTCATCCGTCAGCCTTCGGCTGGCACCGGAATACC
>CAZGHD010000088.1:0-8846 GCA_964525525.1 uncultured Lachnospiraceae bacterium
TATGAATATGGTTAGGCATAATTATATAACTTTCGATAGATATGTGACCATAAAAATTATCTAATTGATTTATATATTTTTCCGCAATTTCTCCGTATGGCATTAACTTTATACAAAACGGGGCGTCGAGGACGTCGCCCCCTACAATACGGGATAGAATTTGTCGTCTGTTTTCTGTACATATTGTTATGAAATATGCTCCTACGGAATTGTAATCAAAACTTTCTAACCTTGTAGGTTTCCTTTTCGGTAATTTACCTGTCTTATCCATATTCATCACCCACATCATTATGCTAAAAACCGACAAAAGATAAAATCTTTTGTCGGTTTTTATATTAATCAATTACTTCGCTTCGCTGGGTTTAGCGCAGCCGGGGAGATCAACCTCGCCGAGCTTCTTTACCTCAAAGCCGTTTGCCTTGAACTCCTCATAGTCAAACGCCTCGAGCTCATCGTACGCGAGCTTGTGGAACTCGTAGAAGTTAGGCCACCACTCGTAACCGCTGCCCATATCGTTCTCAAGGAACAGGTCGGCGATCTCGATACCGAGGTTATGACCGATATAGTGACCGCCCATAGCGAGCACGTTACAGTTGTTGCCGGTGATCGCGCGGAGAGCCGCGTGAGGACTTTCAACTACCGCCGCGTGAACGTGGGGGCACTTGCTTGCCGCGATATGTATACCCATTCCGGTACCGCAGAAGATGAGCGCGCGCTCAAATTCTCTTTCAGCGATCTTCGCGCCGACCTTGAGGCCGATGCGGTGGAACATTTCGGGATTCTGCTCGTCCTCGGTCTTAACGCCGATGTCGGTGACGGTCCAGCCCTTGGACTCAAGGTGAGCTACGATAGCATTTTTCAGTGCAACGCCCGCGATGTCAGCCGCGACCAGCACCTGTTTGTCTTTTACAGTTTTCATTGATTTATTTCCTCCTGACCGAAGTCTTTTTATCTCATAAAACAATATTACCACAAAACGCGGAGAATGTCAAATACAATATTCCGTTTGCTATTCTTTTTTTGCACACCGGCGGATTTTCGCGATAAAAAATTGTATTCATATGTACTTTTTTTCCCAATTATTGTACAATCTTGCTCACAATTAGTCCAAAGTGTGAATTTCGCTTTTATTTTTAAAATCCCTGTGCTATAATGACCTTGTAAAATTCTCCGCAATAATTTGCCGTAATTACGGTAAATAGGGGGTGTGCTTACAGTGTTAAAAGAAATACAATATGAAACTATCAAGTTTAAAGACCCCGAGTTCAAGATGAACGTTTATCCGGACGCGGACGTTTTTTTGACGGCCACCTCGCTGTACTCCCAGCGGATATACCACGAGGAAGTAGAGATAAAATATTTCTACGAGGGTGATACCACTCTCATAGTAGGCTCGGAAACCATCGTTGCTCACCCGGGAGACATAGTAATAGTCGACCCGTATGAGTTCCACACCACCGTCTCTATGGGAAAAAAGCGCGGTAAAAACCATCTTTTTATGGTCGGTCTGGACTTTTTCAAAGACCGCTCGATCCACGGGCTCGACCTGCGCTCGCTGCTAATCGGTCAGCGGTTGTCATTTAACACTCTGATCCGCGGAAACACCGAGCTTTCAAATATGCTGTGCCAAATAGCACAGGAGTATAAAAGCCAAAAGGAGCACTATCTTACCGCAATAGAATCTCTGATGGCGCAGGTTTTCGTCACGCTTCTACGCGAGGCGGTAAAGGACGGAGAATCCGACCCGCCGAGAAGCGAAAATATGCGTTACTATGCGGACATCGACCCCGCCCTGCGGATAATCCACACACAGTATATGCGAAAAATAACGGTGGAGGAGCTTGCAGACGCCTGCAACGTGAGCAAATGCTACTTTTGCCGTATATTCAGATACGCAACGGGACGCACCGCCGTGCAGTATATTACCGAATACCGCCTCAGATTTGCCGAGGCGATGCTGTCAAACACCAAAAAGAACATCTCGCAGATCGCAGAGGAGTGCGGATTTTCGGATGAAAGTTACTTCTGCCGATGCTACAAAAAGGTCTACGGCGTATCTCCAAAGCAGCAAAAGGCAAATAAATAAAACATTCAAGCCGACGCCGCAAAAATGCGGACGTCGGCTTATTGTTTTAAAAGCAATTACTGTTGAAAAACCGAAATCGGTATGATATAATATAGAAGATAAAAAAGAAATTCCCCATTAGGAGACGGTTATGAATAAAGAAATATATCTTTCCCTGTACGAAAAGGCAATGCCGGACACCATGTCTATGACCGAGAAAAAAGAGCTTGCGCTCGCTTGCGGCTACGACGGACTTGAGATAAGCGTTGACGAGAGCGACGCGCGCCTTGCCCGCGTGCTTGATCCTGACGTGAAGCGCGAGACCCTCGGCGAGATCAAGTCGGCAGGCATTCCGATAAAGACTATGTGTCTCTCCGGTCAGCGCAGATTCCCGTTCGGCAGCCGCGACAAAGAAGTGCGCGAAAAGAGCCACGAGATCATCTGCCGCGCGGTCGATTTTTCTTACGACGCAGGCATCCGCGTTATCCAGATTCCGGGATATGACGTTTGGTACGAGGACAGAGGAGACGATACCCGCGCGTATTTTGCCGAGGGCATTGAGCGCGTGATCCCTTACGCCGCCGCATCCGGCGTTATTATAGCGTTTGAAACGATGGAAAACGATTTTATGAACACGTCCGAGAAGGCGATGAAGTACGTTCGCGACATCGCGTCTCCCTATCTTCAGGTCTATCCCGACCTCGGTAACATCAGAAACGGCACCGACGACCCGATCTCCGACCTCAAGAGTGCGCGCGGTCACATCGCCGCCGCTCACTTAAAAGAGACTGTAGAGGGCGTGTTCCGCAATATGGAATACGGCGAGGGTCGCGTTGACTTCGTAGGATGCATCAGAGAGCTTCTCTCCCAGAAGGTGGGAATATACAACTGCGAGTTCTGGTACGACGGCAAGACCGACCCGAAAGAGCTTATCACACGCAACCGCGTATACATAGAAAATTGCTTTAAAGCAGCCAAAGGAGAGTAACTTGATATGAAAAAATACCTTCTCGGCATTGACAACGGCGGAACGGTATCAAAGGCCGCCGTATTTGACACCGAGGGCAGACAGATCCTCAAAAAAGGAATTCAGATCCCCCTCACCGTAAACGAAAACGGACACACCGAGCGTGACCCTGCCGATATAATCGCAAAGAATTTCGAGCTGATAAAGAGCATCACGGCGGAGCTTGACGGCGAGATAGCCGCAGTGGGACTCTCCGGTCACGGCAAGGGACTTTATATGCTTGACCGCGATGGAAAGCCGCTCGGCAACGGCATCGGCTCCACCGACTCACGCGCGCTTGAATACGAGCTTGACGCGCAGAAAAGCGGGCTCTCCGAGGCAGTTTATCCCTACACTTTCCAGAAAATCCTCGCCTGCCAGCCGGTCTGCCTGCTCCGCTGGCTGAAAGAGAACGACCGCGAGACCTATGACAAGATCGGTTCCGTATTCGCGGTAAAGGATCTGGTCGGCTACGCGCTCACCGGCGAGATTGCCGCTGAGATCACCGATATGTCCGGCACCAACCTCGTCTCTCTCAAAAGCGGCACTTACGACGAAAAGCTGTGCGAGCTTTTCGGTATTCCCGAGATATTCCCGGCGCTTCCCCGCCTGATAAACTCCTGTGACGTGCGCGGTTACGTTTCCGCAGACGCGGCGGCAAAGACAGGACTCCCCGAGGGTATCCCGGTATCCGGCGGTATGTTTGACATAGACGCTTGCGCGCTCGGCGCGGGTACCTTTGCAGAGGGCGACCTCTGCGTTATCGCGGGCACCTGGTCGATAAACGAATACATCACCGGCACTCCGGTAAAAGGCGCGGCGATGAACTCCTACTGGTGCGTTGACGGCTATTATCTCGCCGAGGAAAGCAGTGCGGCGTCTGCCGGCAACCTTGAGTGGATGCGCGATATTTTAAAGGACAGAAGCTACGCAGAGCTTGACGCTTTAGCAGAATCGGTTCCCGCTGACAAGAGCGCGGCGGTATTCCTTCCCTTCCTTTACGCGTCAAACCTCGATCCGCTTGCGAAAGCTTCGCTTGTCGGACTTGAGAGCGGTTACGCTGAGGGTGAGGTCATCCGCGCGATCTACGAGGGCGTGGTTTTCTCCGGCTACACTCATCTTGAAAGACTGCTTGACAGTATGGACACTCCCCCCGCTAAATTCAAGCTTGCGGGCGGCGTGGTAAATTCTCCGTTCTGGACACAGATGTTCGCTGACGTTGCGGGAATCCCCGTTGAGACTGCCGAGAAGACCGAGCTCGGATGTAAAGGTGCGGCGATGTCCGCAGGCATAGCGGCGGGAATCTTTGGTGACGCGAAAGAAGCGGTCTCCGCTTGCGTTCGCCCCGGCACTCTGGTAAATCCCGACCCGAAGATGACCGAGATCTACCGCAAAAAATATTCTATCTACCGCAAAACGGAAGAAGCTCTCCGCCCCGTATGGCAGGAGATGAAGGCATTCAAAGAAAGTAAATAAAACGAAAGGAATTTTATAAAAATGCTTGAACAGCTTAAAGAACAGGTATGCAAGGCGAATCTTGACCTTGTAGAGTATAAAGTAGTTATTTTCACTTGGGGCAACGTAAGTGCTATCGACCGCGAGTCCGGCCTCGTGGTAATCAAGCCGAGCGGCGTTGATTACAGCGTTATGAAGCCGGAGCATATGGTAGTAGTTGACCTTGACGGCAACGTGGTTGACGGCGATCTCCGTCCCTCCACCGATATGCCCACTCACCTTGAGATATACAAGGCGTTCCCCGACGTCGGCGGCGTAGTTCACACCCACTCCATCAACGCTACCGCATGGGCGCAGGCAGGACGTGACATTCCGCTGTACGGAACCACCCACGCAGACTATTTCCACGGTGCTATCCCCTGCGCGAGAGCGCTTACCACCGAGGAGATCGAGGGCGAGTACGAGAAGAACACCGGCCTCGTTATTGCTGAAAAGATAGGCGATACCCCCGCGCTTACCCTTCCCGGCGCGCTTGTTAAATCTCACGGCGTGTTCTCTTGGGGCAAGGACGCGGACAACGCAGTACATAATGCAGTAGTTATCGAGGCGGTTGCCGAGATGGCAATGAAGACCGAGATAATCAATCCCCGCGTTACCACCGCGGCTGACGCGCTGATAGAAAAGCACTACAACCGCAAGCACGGCAAAAACGCTTACTACGGACAGAAAAAGATATGATGACGATAACCTATCCCGTAAAGCGCGGGATATACGTAAACATGACCAACCGCTGTCCCTGCGCCTGCACCTTTTGTCTGCGCCAAAACGCCGACAGCGTATACGGCTCCGAGCCTCTCTGGCTTGACCGCGAGCCGACGGTCGAGGAGGTCTGCGCGAGCATCGACGAGTGGAATCTCTCTGAATACGAAGAGATAGTATTCTGCGGATACGGCGAACCGACCGAAAGACTTGACGACCTCTTGTCTGTGGCTGAATACGTAAAGTCAAAGAGCAGTATCAGCATCAGAATAAACACAAACGGGCTTGCCGACCTTATCACGGGAGAGCCTACCGCCCATCGCCTCGAGGGACTTATCGACACCGTGTCGATAAGTCTTAACGCAACTAACGCCGAGGATTACCTAAAAGTAGTCCGCCCCAAATTCGGGATAGAGTCGTACGACGCTATGCTCGCATTCACCCGTGACTGCGTAAAATACGTTCCGAACGTAGTGATGACGGTAGTTGACGTGGTAACCTCAAAAGAAGAACAGGAAAAATCCCGCGAGATATGCGAATCTCTCGGCGCAAAGCTCCGCGTACGCCCGTTTGAAGAATAGAAAAAACAGGGCTGCCTTTGTGACAGACCTGTTTTTTATGTTCGGATTTTATCAGTGATATTTCGGCAGATAGTCACCGTGAGCTTCAATGAGGTCGTCAACCATCTTCTTGATAGTGTCGATGTCAAGCTCACTGCCGGTGTGAGGATCAAGCATAGCCGCCTGATAGATGTGCTCCTTTTTGAGGGTAACAGCCGCCTCGATCGTAAGAAGCTGAACGTTGATATTAGTCATGTTCATAGCCGCACACTGAACGGGAAGCGCGCCGACGTGGCAGGGAAGAATACCGTAACCGTTAACGAGACACGGAACCTCAACACACGCCTCCTCGGGGAGGTTAGTAATAATATGGCCTTTATTGAGCACGTTACCGCCAATCTGATACGGCTTGCCGGTCACCATCGCCTCCATAATGTGAGACGCATACTCGTGACTGCGGTTATGCTCCTTTACGCCGTTTTTAAGCAATTCCTCGTATTCCTTTTTCCAGCCTGCGATCTGATTTATGCAGCGGCGCGGATACTCGTCAAGCGGAATGTTGTATTTTTCGATAAGCTCGGGGTACTTCGACTTTATGTAAAACATATTGTACTCTGCGTTGTGTTCGCTTGACTCGGTGCAGTAGTAACCGAAGTTCTTGATATATTCAAGTCTTACCTTGTTTCCGAAATCAGGATCGGCAATACGCTCGTCAATTCTCGATTTGATCTCGGGATAAAGGTCGTTGCCGTCTTTATCCTTGATTTCAAGCAGCCAAGCCATGTGGTTGATACCCGCGATAAGCTCTTTTCTGCCCTCCATTTTGTCCTGCATACCGAGATCGTTCAAAAGGCTCTCGGAGCAGACCTGAACGCTGTGGCAAAGACCGACGGTCTTTACGCCGGTGTATCTCTGCATAAAGCCTGCAAGCATAGCCATGGGGTTGGTGTAGTTTAAGAACCACGCATCAGGACATACTTCTTCCATATCGCGTGCAAAATCCGCAAGCACGGGAATGGTACGGAGCGCCCTCATAATACCACCGATACCGAGAGTATCGCCGATGGTCTGACGGAGACCGTACTTTTTAGGAACCTCAAAGTCGATAATGGTACAGGGATCGTAAAGACCGACCTGTATCGCGTCAACGACGAAGTTTGCTCCTCTGAGAGCGTCCTTGCGGTTTTCAACTCCGCAGTAGGTCTCTATCTTACCGCAATTACCCTTGGTAGCTCTGATAGCCTCGAGAATAACGCGGCTCTCCTCAAGACGCTGTGCGTCAATATCATAAAGTGCGAAGGTGCTTTCCTTGAGCGCGTCACAGCACATACAGTCGCCGATAACGTTGCGCGCGAAAACGGTGCTTCCCGCACCCATAAACGTAATTTTCATAGTATATTCTCCTATAAAATTATTAACAATATCTGTAAGTCAAGTATACCTTTTACTTTAGATATTGTCAAGGACTTACGGTAAAAAAATTTACAATATTATAAGTAAATCCGTGTTATAATAAGATCAAGATCAAAAAAGGAAAGGTGAAAATGAAAAGATCGTCTGTAAACACCTGCCTCGGAATAACCGTCGCGCTGATATTCACGCTCGGACTTGCGATGCGGCTCTATTGCGTCTTCACGGTAGAATACAATTTAATGACCGACGCGCAAAATTACCATAATCTCGCGCAGCAGCTCGCCTCGGGCGGCGCGTTCGGATACGCATCAAGCGAAGCGAACGCGTACATCACCCCGCTCTACCCCGTTTTTATGTCTCTGTTTTACCGAATTTTCGGAAACGGCGGCGGAATGCTCGCCGTTCAGATAGTGCAAAGCATTCTCGGCGCGACAACGGCAGTGATAGGATATCTGATCTGTAAAAGATTTTTCAGCCGCGCGGCGGGAGTCATCGCGGCGGTGTTTCTCGCCTTTTACCCGCCGTTTATAATGGGCTCGATGTGCCTACTCACCGAGTGCTTTTACGTATTTTTATTTATGATATACCTTTATTTTCAGCTTGCGTCGCTGTTCGAAAAGGACGGAAATCTGAAAAAGAGATTGATCCTTGCCGCCGTGAGCGGCGCACTTTTCGCGCTTTGTACTCTCACGCGTCCCGCGGTCTTTCCGCTGATCGTCCTGCCGTATGCATACAAGCTTTTCACGGTCAGGCGCGGAGAAAAAAAGCCGGTTTTGCTTGAATTCCTCGCATTTTTCGGCGGTGTCGTAATCTTTATGCTCCCGTGGTGGATAAGAAATGCGGCGGTATTCGGCAGATTCGTGCTTTTGTGCGATCAGGGCGGAAATCCGCTTCTGTTCGGCACTTTTCCAAACATGGAAATACCCGAGGGCTTTTACGTTCCGCCAGAGCTTGAGACGAAAACGGCTATCGAACGAATAATCGCCGGATTTTCGAGCGAGCCGCTAAAATACCTCGAGTGGTACACCACCGGAAAATTCAGATATATCTTTTTCAATATCTGGTATTATCTGCCCGGTCCCGTGTCCATGCCGTATTTCCGCTCGTATCTTTATATAATGCACTTTGCGGCGGTGGTGCTCGGCTGGTTTGGAGTGCTGTATTCTGTATTCTCAAAAAAACTGCGCCCGCTCGCGCTTTACACGGTGCTCCTCACGGCGTTTCAGCTCGCCGTGATCCCGAACGAGCGATACGCATACACCATTCTGCCGGTCCTGATCCTCTTACTTTCAGAGGTTTCGGTACGCTGTTTTTCCACCTTGAAATGCCTCAAAGACAGAAAGGAAAAGATTTCCGAGCGGTAATATGATTAATCGGGCGGGGATGCGGCAAAAATATCTTCAGAGAAACTTACTTATACGGAAGGTGAACTTTTGTGGAAGTCAAACGCGGAGATATTTACTATGCCGATCTTTCCCCCGTGGTGGGCAGTGAGCAGGGCGGATTGCGCCCGGTTCTGATAGTTCAAAACGACGTTGGAAACAAGTACAGTCCCACCGTGATCGCCGCCGCGAGAACAAGCAAGCTG
>CAZGHD010000089.1:0-8654 GCA_964525525.1 uncultured Lachnospiraceae bacterium
GTCTCGCTTCTGCCGAAGAATACGGAACGAAGATGTCCGTCGGTATTCATAGAAGTATAGTCACCGGGCTCGTTTACGTAGCGTCCGAACTGCGAATGAATCGGTCCGGGATGACGGTAGTCACCTTCGTTTACGTAGTCGGGAATCATTTTACGCATAATATCCAGCAAATCGTGCTGAAGATATTCAAGATCAAAGGAATCAATGTCGTGAGAACATTCCTGGATCATCACCGAGCAAGTAGTGTGATGCGATGCGATGCATACAGTACCGTTCTTGATTCCCGAAGCCTGTACGATCTCAACGATCTCTTTGGACACGTCGTGAAAAGTAGGTATCCAGCCTCTGGACTGAAGTTCGAGTTCTTTTTGAAATACTTTGAATTCCATTTTTATAATCCTCCAAAATTGTTAACTTTAGTTATATCTTGTCTTTGTTAAGACGTTCACCCACAGCTCCGCCCGGATGAATCAAGGCAAACTGTTCGTTTTGAAAATCGGTTTCTTCCATCAGCGCCGTTGTCAGCGTGTGGAATATAACGCAGAGCGCAGTGGTAGAAGTAGTTCCCTGCGCGTTGTATTTATCGGTTTCTCTGTTGACGTGCTGTTTCAGTACTACGTCGGCCATTTGCGCCAAAACGGAATCGGTATTTTCAGTAACGACGATAACCGAAACCTCTTTCTTCTTGCAGATTTCCGCAATCGGAATAAGTTCTTTTGTTTTACCGCCTCTTGACGCAAGAACTACCGCATCTCCTTTTTGTAAAAATCCGCTGGCGCCGTGAAT
This sequence comes from uncultured Lachnospiraceae bacterium, assembly GCA_964525525.1. Classification (GTDB taxonomy): domain Bacteria; phylum Bacillota; class Clostridia; order Oscillospirales; family CAG-272; genus RGIG2161. Next base: position 787 of record CAZGHD010000089.1, read on the forward strand.
CGCTTCCGCAGGTGATATAAATCTTGCAGGCTGCTCAATACAGCAAAGCAGATGCGCGAGGTGCTGACAAATTATACCGGAATGTCCGCATCCGCTGGTACCGATTCTCTCAGCGTTTTTCAAGCATTCAACCGCTTTTGAAAAAGCCTCTTCGTCAAAGTACTCCTCCATTTCACGGATACATTCCATTTCGATTTTATAAACGTCCTTAGCCAGCTTCAAAGATTCTTTTTTAATTTTCGGCCCCTCCCTTGCAAAACGTATTTTTGTAGCGAATTGCATTAAAGTTGTGGTTATTATATCATATAAATTATCTTTTTTCAATATTAAATTATATAAATATACCATAAATATACAGGTCAAAAAAATCACGTCGGAATAAATCTTACTCCGACGTGATTTTTACACGGTATTATTTTTTCTGTCATGCACTGCGATTCCCAAAATGACAATTACAATTTCAATGACGTGTGTGCAAAGCGGTCCAAAAGACAGCGTTATTAAATCATATACAGCCCACAGTACCGTTTTTGCCAACGTCCATAGGCGATACTGTTTTCCGTTTTTCTGACAGATCACGATTATGAACATAAGCGCAGCCACCAGCGCAATAATGTCCGTAACGTGTGAAAATACGAGCAAATTCACAATAACGAACGCCACGGCATACAGCGCAATAAGCCAACCGGGAATGGGTTTGTTTTTCCTCTCGAAAAAATAATTGATAATGGCCTGTACGGCGGCAACACAACAGGTCGCGGCACCATTGAACGCCCCCGTTAAGATATAGCTTGTTGCAATAAGTACGTTGGTCAAAAATACAAGAAACAGGATCAACCTCATATTTTTACCCTTCAAAAGCGGCGTGATACATATACATACCGTGCCAAGCGTACTCAAAACAAACGCAAGAATTTCCATGTTTTCCCTCGATTCAATAAAAACAGGAATTATTCCCTGATAAATTTACAACAACTAAAGTTTTTAATCAAAGCGCTTTTACTTGATCTCTGTCAACAAAGCCGCCGTTTTCCACGATTTTTGCCCGCAGAGCACAGGTATCAACTTCACCATACGTTGTATCTTCCTTTAACGCTAAGGCAGTTGCGATACCCGCCGCCTCTCCCATTGCAATGCAAGGCCCCATAACGCGGATCGGTCCCAAAACCTCGCGCTCAACGCTGATACATCTGCCTACGGTTATAAGGTTGTTTAATCCCTTCGGCAAAAGACAGCGATACGGAATCTGTGTAATCTGTGACCCTCTTGCTACCTTGTGAAAAGGCTGGTCGCTCGGCTTTTTGGGATTGGGTAAATCCCAGCCGTAACCGGAAAGCGCAATACTGTCGGAGAAATCGGTTGCGTTAACCAAATCATCTACCGACAAAGTGTATTCACCAAATATTCTGTTGGTTTCTCTGATTCCGATTATCGGTGCGATTGCCCGAACTTTTGCATTTTTAAATCCGGGGAAATATTTTTTCGCTATCTCGAGAAGTTCAAAATTTTCTTTTCTTCCGTCAATGATGCCCTTACTCAAAGAGTAAACGTCAGTACCGTCTATCCCTACCTGTCTGATCGTATTTATCATAAACGTATCTTTTTCGGTAAGCATTACCGATATGAATATCTCATACGGGAAATTCCAGATTCCTTTTTCTTTGAGATCTCCGATCAGCGCCCTGAAACGGACGTCTCTCGTTGTTTTCATATATTCGGTAAGCTCTTCCGCGTCAACCTTTTCGAGATGCATTTCAAGTGATGCCGCCGCCATACCGCCTTCTTCGTCTCCCTTACGGGTTTCAAGCCCTGCCATAACGCACAGGTCGGCGTCACCAGTGGCATCAACAAAGTATTTGCCTGCTATACCGTAAAGTCCGCTCTTGTTATGTACCACGATACCGCTGACGGTATAGTTTTCCTTGATAATATCCACGATATCGGTCATATACAGGATCTCCGCACCCATACCGATAAGCATTTCTTCAAGGAGCAGTTTCATTTTTTCTTTATCGAAAATAAGCCCGACACCCAGGGTTGAAACCCAGCCGTGAGGATTAAGTGACAGATCTATGCTTTTTACGTCTACCGCGCCGCCCGATTTAAGCAATTCCGCTTCTATTTTGGAGAACACTCCGCCGACACAAGCCTTGATTTTTCCGTCGTCAATATATCTTTCTCCTAAGAGGTGATTTACAAGGCCGTTGGTACCCACGCCGCCCAAAGAACCGTTCCTCTCAACGAGAACAACCCGTAAACCCTCTCTTGCCGCGCTGTAAGCCGCCGCAAAGCCGGAAAAACCGCCTCCGCAGACGACAAGATCATATTCCCCTTTTATTTCTATGTTTTTTGAATACAGCATAATCAATTACCCTTTCGTATCGCTTTGATTGTTTAGCGGCATCAAGCGTTGTAAACGATTTCCCCGTTTTTCATAAGCTTTGCTTCGCCGCTTTTTAACAATTCAAGGTATTCATCGGTTGTTTTTATCTCATACGGAGAAACAACTGCCGCTCCCGCTATGTCTTCGGTACGGTGAGCATCAGAACCGGCAGAAATCAACAATTTATATTCCTTTGCCATCGCAAGCACTTTTTCATCAAAATTCTCGTGCCGCGGATTACTGTTAATGACCTCAAATCCGTCAACGAATAAGGGCTGTGGGATACACTTCCCGTCCCGCATGGGATGCGCCTGAATAACGGTGATCCCGTTTTCCTTGGCACAACTTGAAAACTCATCTAAAGTCATTGTGAAAAAATCGTCCCGCGATTTCAAAAAATCAAGCGTTACGTTATAAAGCAAATAATGATTGCCGAGCAAGGAGAGCTCGGGAGAAAACAAAACGTTAATACCTGCTTTTTCCCCCGCTTCTTTGGCACGCAAAAACGAATCGTACAGAAGCTCGACTTTTTGCTGCCAAGACAGATGCTCGCTGAGTTTGTCAAAATGGTATCTTGCAAAATGATCGGAAATAAATACCGTTTTATAGCCTGCTTTTTCGTAAAAACCGATCATTTCCTCCGGTTCAAACCGCGCGCACGCACTGACCGGCTTTGTATGCAAGTGTGTTTCAATTTTATACATCGTTTTTATTCACCCCGTTATTAATATTTCGGTTTCAACGGCTAATCCTATATTATTGTAGCATATTTAGCTCAAAAAGTAAACTCCACGGCCTAATTTACTTTGTTTGCTTGTAATCTTGTAACTACATTGTTAAAACAGCAACAGCGAAGTGAAATCACTCCGCTGTTATTTCTGTTATATTTTAATTACTAAAGTTTTAGCCTCATAGCACTTTCTTATATTTAGTTCCCCAGCCGTACCATCCTGTATCTCTCGTTCCGTCCCAATACTCCAGTGTTATATCACCGATCACGATACTTGTGCAATCCGAAACCCTGTCTATGATCTCAAAGATAAGTAAATCATTATTCGGAGATACAAATTCTTTTTTCGTTATCGTCTTGCTGGATTGGCCGGTAATTTTACTATATGCGGGCTGGCCATCGGCATTATAAAAGTATATAGTAACAGAATAGGAGGCTATAGCTTTTCCGCTAAAATTCTGACCGCCCCAGCACACTTTAATTTGATCGGCAGAGTCCTGGTAAAAACAAAAATCCAAAGTGCTGAGCGATTTACATTCGCTTGGTCTGCCGACGAGAGTCTTCATATCTACAGTCATTTTCTTTCCGCACCCGGTGCAATAACCGCTGCAATTTATCGTGTGCTCCAAAGCAGAACCCGCAGTAGCCAAACATTCTGCACAAGTTTTAGGCGCCGTACAGGTCGCGGCTTTCCATTTATGAACCGCTCGTTTGATAGGTTTCGTTTCTTGGTGTCCGCAACTGCAAGTACGGGCTTGTACGCCCTCGCTTGTACAGGTCGCTGCGGTAGCTACTAACCAATTTCCGTAAGAATGTTCGGTTGCACTAACAGTCCTCGTTTCCTTAGCACCACAGTCACAAGTACGGGTTTGTACACCTTCGCTTGTGCAAGTTGCCGCGATCGTTGTTACCCAATTTCCATAAGAATGACTGTCGTTTGCGCTAACAGACATAGTTTCTTCAGCACCGCAACTGCAAGTACGGGTCTGCACACCGCCGCCCGAGCAAGTTGCCCCGGTAGTCGTTACCCACTCTCCGTAAGAATGAACACCCGTCGCGCTGATAGACATAGTTCCTTCATCACCGCAGTCACAAATACGCGTTTGTACCCCCTCGTTCACACACGTTGCCTCGATTGTCGTTATCCACTCCCCATAGGAATGTTCTATTGAGTTAATCAGCTTTATTTCTTGATTGCCGCAACCACAAGTACGGATTTGTGCACCGTCACTTGTACAAGTTGCTTCAATTGCTGTTATCCAATCTCCATAGGAATGTCCGGTCGCGCTGATCGGCTTTGTTTCTTCGTCGCCGCAACTGCAAGTGCGGATTTGCAGACCGCCACTCACACACGTTGCTTCTACCGTGGTTGACCATTCACCATAAACGTGCTCGTGCTCCTGACAAGCAGGCAGTAAAATAAACGTTGCTGACAATACCAAAAGCAGAAATAGTTTGGTATAATTATTTCTCATAGATATTTCTCCTTGAATTTTTCTTGATTCAGTGAAAATTCTATTTTATCGCCGCAATACTCTATAACAATAGTATAGCCGATTTTTGCAGTAATGTCAATAGTTTTTAAAACATTTGCAGATCCGCCGGTATAAATATCTTGCTCTGCAAAACATAGAAAAATCGGAGTGAAAAATCACTCCGATTTTGAATTATTTGTGTAATTTCTTTTTCTTTAAAATTTCCAAAACTTCATCAGGATTATCACAGGTTATAAGCTCTGCACCCATCTCTATCGCAATATTGATAGATTCTTCATCCTTGGCATACGTTCCTGCCCAAAGACGAATATCTTTTTCTCTCTGAAGCTGTTGGGCATCCTCAATAGAGATCTCATTGCCGATGCCGAATACGCAGGTGCAGTAACCGTAAACGTAAGGATCTCTCGTGCAAACACCTAAATGACGCTGTGGATAATACATATGCTGTTTATATTTATTTCCGTAGGTATCATTTATGTACTCGTGCAACTTGCCGTTCCAGGTGTTGATTACACAGCGGTCGGTAAATCCGTAATCATCAATGATTTTCAGCACACGATCGCAAACGCTGTAAGCAAGTTCTTCTCTGCCTTCGAGCGGGTACTCTTTCAGCTCAACGTCCAACGTGATAGTCGGATAATCTTTTACCAGCTCCATAAATTCGATAAGCGTGGGGATTTTTGCCCCTTCACCCGCATCCAATGCTTTAAGCTCGGCGAGTGTAAGGTCGCAAACCTTTCCGCTTCCGTTAGTAGTACGGTCGACAGTTGCATCATGCATAAGAACCAACTCTCCGTCCTTGGTTACACGGACATCGGTTTCAAGCTGGTCAACGTCAAGCGTCAAAGCCGCTTTGAATGCTTCAAGGGTGTTTTCGGGATACTTTGATCTCCAGCCTCTGTGTGCGGCAACGTAAATATTACTGTTACTTTGTGACCAATAGTTCATAGCGCTCATCTTACCTTTCAAACGTAAATTTATCCCACGGAATATTAACGGATTTTTTCTGCGTGATTATCTCATCAATGTGCATAAGAAGTGGGTATTCTTCTATGTTTATAAGTCCCTTTTCTGCTTTTCTTTTTATCGCTTTTGCAACGCGTTCTGCAACCACAAGAGATTCAAGCGTAACTCCTTTAAGCTCAGCTTTAGCCTCGTCAATATTAAGTCCGCGGCCAAGTAATATGCCAACAAGTCTGGTTCTGCCGCCGTATACAGTTACGTATAAATCTCCGGCTCCCAAAACCAAATTATCAAAATCTTCCGCTCCCTGCAGTTTTAACAGCTTATACATCTCTCTTACCGATTGACCGAAAATAGCGGCTCGAGAATTGAAATGAAGTTCGCTGTCGATTCCGAATTCTTTTTGATTTAAACCTATGGTAAGCGCTATACCCAAAGCATATCCGTTTTTTAGCGCGACGGCACTTTCTACGCCTACTATATCTGTGGACAAACTGATATGATAATAGTCGGTTGCCATTGCCTGTTTTATCATACGAAGTACCGACATATCTTTGCCGCAGAAGGTTACCTCAGTTTGATCGTGAGCAACAAGCTCGTAGCTTGTGCAAGGTCCGCCGATCGCATTCAGCGGAATGTTTTTGCCGAGTTCATCGAGCTTTTCCTGCCATATATCCAAATAGGTGAGCAGTGAGCCGTCAGGTGTATTCATAAGTCCCTTTGTCACCGAGATAACGGGAATATTTTCATTAAGCTTCGGTAAAATTTCATCTCTAAACCATTCAACGCCGAAACTGCTTACACCGCAAATTATAAAGTCTGCTCCGCTGACCGCTTCTGCTAATTCTTCAATTTGATAGTACGTAATACCTTTCGGGAAACTTTTATTGAATTTCGGATGACGGTCTGTTTGCCTGCAGTTTTCAATAATCTCTCTGTCTAAATGAGTACCCACAAGACGTACCTCATTGCCGTTTTCCCTTGCCGGAAAAGCAAGCGCTGAACCCATCATACCGGCACCGATGATAGTAATCGTTTTCATACCCTGACTTCCTTTCATTAACGTATTACTATTATATAAAATGTTTGTTTATATGTCAAGAAGTGTGTAAAAACAGATAATAAATAATTCAGAATAAATCTCCTTGTTTTTACAGATACTAACAGTACAAATTTGTAAAACAAGGAGATTTATATATATGAAAGCAACCGGAATTGTCCGTCGTATAGACGACCTCGGACGTGTAGTTATCCCCAAGGAAATAAGAAGAACAATGCGGATACGCGAAGGCGATCCGCTGGAAATATTTACCGACAGAGAGGGGGAGGTAATATTCAAAAAATACTCCCCGATAGGTGAGCTTGCCGCGTTTGCGTCGCAGTATGCGGACACGCTTCACAAGACCTGTTCCCTGCCCACGATAATCTGTGACAGGGACAGCGTTATAGCTTTCTCAGGCGTACCGAAAAAAGAATTTTCGGACAAGAAAATATCATCGGCGCTTGAGGAAATAATAGAAACAAGAGCACTTTACCGCCGTGACGCAGAACCCTCCGCCGCTCCCATATACGCCGTAGACGAAGCAACTTCATTTTATATAAGCTGTGCCATGCCGATAATAGCATCGGGCGATATTATCGGCGCAGTAGCGTCTCTCGTCTCAAGTGATGCAGATTTTCCAAAAGATCGCGCAGGTGCAGTAGAATCAAACGTGGAAACCAAGCTGATTCAAACCGCCGCAGGATTTCTCGGCAGACAGCTTGAAGAATAATGCACACAATGTCATTTTAACAAAGCAAAACAAGAAACACGAAAGATTCCTCGGTTGTCAAATGCAATCGAGGAATTTTTATTGTTTGAATAATATAACTCTTAAAACTCGCGTGTCAGGTGAGTTCTACTAAAAAACGGCGTTATTGTTTATTAACAAAATATATGCTATACTATACCCGGAAGCAGAGCTCGGCTTACTACTAAAAAGCGAGGCAATTCTATGAATAACATTGGTCAAAGAATCAAGGAACTACGAAAAAAGAACGATCTTACGCAGGAAAAGCTGGCAGATTTACTCGGCGTTACCTATCAGTCTGTCTCAAAATGGGAGTGCGGTACCACGATGCCTGACCTTACCATGATTGTTCCTCTGGCGCGCCTGCTTCATGTTTCTGCAGACGAACTGCTCGGAATGACACCGACAGAACAGGATGAGCGTAAAGCCTATTTCGATTCGGAATATTTTGAGTTTTGGAAGAAAGATCACGAGGAGGATTTGGAAATTGCACGACAGGCTGTAGC
>CAZGHD010000090.1:0-8644 GCA_964525525.1 uncultured Lachnospiraceae bacterium
GATTACCGTAGGGCGGGAGTAAACCCTCGCCCTACAAGGTACGATATGATTTTAAACGATATTTGTAGCAATCAAACGGATTATCGCGAAACAATATTCAGGGTGTTGAACGGGTCGTCGAGGACGTCGACCCCTACAACCGTATTTTGAAGTTCATATCCGTTTTCAACTTTCCACTTTCCACTTTCAATTATGGATCTGAATGTTTCACGTGAAACGTGAAACATTCAGATCCTTCTAACCTGCCCTTTCGGTTTCTCGTTATTTTTATAATTTTCTATAACCTCGGCGGCTTGTTCTCTCGTTTCGGTCGTGAATGTGAAAAGTCTGCCGTTTATCCGATATTTTTCAAGCTCGCCCTGTCTGTCCGCCATATAGGTCGGCACGCTGTTGAAAATTTCGGTGCGGTGATTTCTCTCTGTATGATCTTTCGGGGTGGGAGGAAGCGGCAGGACGGGAAATTTTACTCCCATTCGGTCGGTCAGCTCTCCGCGTCCCGAGCATCCGCGTCCGCACGGCGACAGCTCGGAAAGCACGCATTTTTCGGTCAGCATCAGGGTGGTTCTGCCGTATACCGGCAGGAAAGTCTGCCCGCCGACGTCCCGTGCCTGCGGTAATTTTAACTCCGGGGACAGGGTGAGTGCGACTCCTCGCTCCTGCCACAGCGCGGCGGTGTCCGAGTTTGTGACGTTCAGGCGAGTTCCGCCGAAAATTTCCAGCCCCTTGTCCTTTACCATCTCATACTGCGCCGCGTTCTCTATCATCACACGCTTCGCGCCCGCAGCGATCGCCGCGTCAAGCGATTTTTCCGCATTTTCATGCTCGTGCGGGAATATCACCGGAGGCAGGATCACTCCGTCCGCCTCGCTTGAGTATGCATACAGCGGGAGGAATATCGCGTCGAAAAATTCGTGCGCGCCCTGCGGAATTTGCGATTTTGAGCGGAAAACTGCAATATTTTGTGCTTTTTCGTCGTTTTTCTTAGGGATTTTTGCAAAATCGAGTTTTTCGGGGAGCGGTTCGGGAGTTATCCTCTCGTCCGATTTTTTCGCCTCAAGCGCCGCGATCGCCGCGCGGCGAAGCTCGTTGAGTGCGGAGATCGGGATCATCACGCCCGCATCAAGCTCGACCTCGATTTTTGCGGGGGAATACACCGTCTGCCCGAGCTTTGAAAGCGAACGCTCCACCGTTTCATCAGAGAGCGGTGCGGTGCGTGCCGCGTCGCATACCGCGCCGGTGACCGACGCTCTTACGCCCGATGCGCTTACCGTCAGCTCGGACGGCGCGCCGAGCTTCAGCTTTGCTGACATTTCTATCGGAATCTTGCGCGTGATTCCTTTAAATTCCGCGATTTTCGCGGTTTTTTCCTTATCTTTATCCGATCTTACGCCCAGCATTGCGTGTGAAATTCTACCTGTATAGTACACATCTGTAAACCCACCTCGCGAGAACAGAGATTCAAGCTCTCTGACCTCCTCGTCGGTCGCAATTCTGCCCTCGTCAAGCAGTCGGCGGTAGATGCTTGTGACCCCGTAAACGTACTCGGGAGCCTTCATTCTTCCCTCTATCTTGAGCGACGCCGCGCCGCCCTCGATTACCGATGGAATATGGCGTGCGAGCGACAAGTCCTTTAAGCTGAGCGGGTATTTTCCGCCGTACGGAAGTCGGCACGGCTGGGCGCACTCGCCTCGGTTTCCGCTTCTGCCGCCGATCTGCGAGCTCATCAGGCACTGCCCCGACACGGACACGCAGAGTGCGCCGTGAACAAACTGTTCTATTTCGATAGGAGACTCGGCGCAGATCTCCCCTATATCCGCCTGCCCGAGCTCGCGTGCGATCACCATTCGCGAAAATCCGAGCGACGCGAAAAATCTTGCCGCGGCGGCGTTGTGGCCGCTTGCCTGCGTACTTGCGTGGAGCGGCAGTTCGGGAATGTATTTTCTTGCCAGAGCCGCCGCGCCGAGGTCAGCCGTGATTATCGCGTCCGCGCCCGACTGTGCCGCCGAGTACGCGGTGCGCAGCCATTCCTCGCGCTCGCGGTCGTAGACGAGGGTATTCAGGGTGACGTACACCTTTACCCCGTACGCGTGGGCGAGTGCGGCGGCGGAGGCGAGATCCTCGGGGGAGAAATTTTTGGCGTAGGCTCTTGCGCCGAAGGCGGAAAGCCCGAGATATACGGCGTCGGCTCCGCCCTCGATTGCGGCCTCAAGCGCGTCGGGCGAGCCTGCGGGGGCGAGAAGTTCGGGGAGTTTTCGGGAATTTTTCATGGTGACTCCTTAAAATGGGGGATTTGTGTTGTTTTTTTTATGCGGGCGTGTTATAATTATAGTGAGGTAGTTTTTATATCTATATTATAATATATCTTTTCGTAAATTTCAACGGTGGGTGGCAAAATGGAAGATCAATTACCGAAGAGGAAACGAACCCGTTTGGAAAATTTTGATTATAGTTTGCCCGGTGCGTGTTTCGTGACGGTTTGTACGCACGGGCGCGAGAATATCCTATCAAATGTAGGGGCGATCATTGATCGCCCGCCGGAAATTATATTATCACCATACGGAAAAATCGTTGAGGATGCGATTAACAATATTTCAAAAACATACCCCGCGTTGTCGGTAGAAAATTACGTTATTATGCCGAATCATATTCATTTGTTGTTGTTTATACACGCGGATGAAAACGGGCGACCAATGGTCGCCCCTACAGTGTCAAGGATTGTGCAGCAAATGAAAGGTTACGTTACAAAACGCATTGGCCGCTCTATCTGGCAAAAATCATTTCACGATCACGTAATACGGGGCGGTGACGATTACGTCGAACATCAAAAATACATCCTCGACAACCCGATGAAGTGGCAATTTGATGAGCTTTACTCAGAATAGATAAAGGAGAAATAAAATGTACATAACACCTGACAGCAAGCGAATAGTCGTAAAAATAGGCACGTCTACCCTGACGCATCCGTCGGGAGCCTTAAATCTGCGCCGTATTGAGCACTATGCGCGCGTCATTTCCGACATAAAAAACAGCGGTTACGAGGTCATCCTTGTGTCCAGCGGCGCGGTCTCTGCGGGAATCTCCCGCCTCTCCCTTGACCACCGCCCCCGCACTCCCGAGGAAAAGCAGGCTCTTGCCGCGGTTGGGCAGTCAGAGCTGATGAACATTTACAGCAGATATTTCGCGTCCTACGGGCACACCGTCGGGCAGATCCTTATGACACGCGACGTCGTTGACTACACTCTGCGCCGCGCCGCGACCGAGAACACCTTCTCCCAGCTGCTTTCTCTGCGCTGTATTCCGATCGTCAACGAGAACGACTCGGTATCCTCCGAGGAGCTGCGCGAGGAGGACAATTACGGCGCGAACGACACTCTTTCCGCTTACGTTGCGATCATCGCGCGCGCTGATCTGATAGTGAATCTCAGCGACATTGACGGTCTTTACGACAGCGATCCGCACGAAAACCGCGAGGCGCACCTGATCTCGAGAATCGACGAGATAAACGACGAGATAATGAGGATCGCCGGCGGCGCGGGAACTGAGCGCGGCACCGGCGGAATGCTTGCGAAGCTCCGCGCGGCGCGTCTCGCGACTGCGGCGGGAATCCCGATGTGCATCGTCAACGGTAAGGATCCCGACATTCTTTACGACATAGTTGACGGCGGCGAGCCGGGTACGTTTTTTCCGGCGAAGAAGGGTTGAGGTTGATTAATCTTGTAGGGGCGATGGAATGAACTCCGTTCATTCACGAATCGCCCGTAATTTCAAACGAATTATATATGAATAAAAATGGCGGGATAAACAATCCCTCCGTCAAAACCTACGGTTTTGACACCTCCTGATTTGCGTAGCAAAGCCATACACAAAGGGAGGCGAATATCATTTGAAACTCCGCGAACAAAACGGGCGGAAACAGGCTAAACCAATGCGCTTTAATGGAGGAAAACATGAAAAATAACATAATGGAAAAGGTAAGAGATCTTTGCACCGCGGCGCGGAAAGCCGTTCCCAGCCTTGCGGCGGCATCGGACAAGCAGAAAAACGACGCTCTTATGACCATCGCGAACGCTTTGCGCCATAACGCGGACAGAATAATCGAGGCAAACAAGAAGGATCTCGCATCGGCTGAGGCAAACGGAGTCGCACCCCATATGCTCGACCGTCTGGCACTCAGCGAGGCGCGTATCGATGGGATCGCCTCTGCTATCGAGGAGGTTGCCGCTCTGCCGTCTCCTATCGGCTCGGGCAGCGTTTCGGTGCGCCCGAACGGGCTTCGCATCCGTCACACCCGAGTTCCGCTCGGGGTTATCGGTATGATCTACGAGGCGCGCCCCAACGTCACCGCCGACGCGGCGGCGCTGTGCATCAAGACCGGCAACGCGGTCGTGCTTCGCGGCGGAAAAGAGGCTATCCAGACCAACCGCGCGATAGTTGAGATAATCCGCGTGTCCCTTTACACCTCGGGTATCTCTCCTGACGCGGTCTGCCTGATAGAGTCCACCGAGCGCGAGAGCTCGACAGCTCTTATGCAGATGCGCGGGTACATCGACCTGCTTATCCCGCGCGGCGGCAAGGGACTTATTCGCAGCGTGGTTGAAAACGCGACCGTTCCCGTGATCGAGACGGGTGCGGGCAACTGCCATCTTTACGTTGACTCCTCGGCCGATCTTGACCTCGCTCTGTGCGTGGCGATCAACGCGAAGACCTCGCGTCCGTCTGTTTGCAACGCGATAGAGACTTTGCTGGTTCACAAGTCGGTGGCGGGCGAATTTCTCCCGAAATTCTACGCCGCGACCCGCGAATTTTCCCTTGAAATAAGGGGTTGCGAGGCGACCTGCGCGATCCTGCCGAACGTGATTCCCGCGACAGAGGAGGACTACGACACCGAGTACGACGACATGATAATCGCGGTGCGGGTGGTGGATTCTCTTGACGCGGCGATCGAGCATATCAGGAAGTACTCGACCGGCCACAGCGAGGCGATAATGACAAATGATATTCGCGCGGCCGAGCGTTTCACCTCCGAGATCGACGCGGCGGCGCTGTACGTCAATGCGTCCACGAGATTTACCGACGGCGGCGAGTTTGGCCTCGGCGCGGAGATCGGAATTTCCACCCAGAAATTGCACGTCAGAGGCCCGATGGGTCTTGCGGCGTTGACGACCGATAAATACGTGATAGAGGGTTCGGGGCAGGTTAGGTAATGCAAGACGATTTACCGAAGAGGAAACGAACCCGTTTGGAAAATTTTGATTATAGTTTGCCCGGTGCGTGTTTCGTGACGGTTTGTACGCACGGGCGCGAGAATATCCTATCAAATGTAGGGGCGATCATTGATCGCCCGCCGGAAATTATATTATCACCATACGGAAAAATCGTTGAGGATGCGATTAACAATATTTCAAAAACATACCCCGCGTTGTCGGTAGAAAATTACGTTATTATGCCGAATCATATTCATTTGTTGTTGTTTATACACGCGGATGAAAACGGGCGACCAATGGTCGCCCCTACAGTGTCAAGGATTGTGCAGCAAATGAAAGGTTACGTTACAAAACGCATTGGCCGCTCTATCTGGCAAAAATCATTTCACGATCACGTAATACGGGGCGGTGACGATTACGTCGAACATCAAAAATACATCCTCGACAACCCGATGAAGTGGCAATTTGATGAGCTTTACGTCGATTGAATTTTTAAACCCCGCGAAAGGAGAAAAACCGTGTTCAAATTCAGCATTGACAGCGAAAAGATCAAAAAAGCTTTATGTTACGGCGGACTGACCGTGTTTTTCTCGCTTCTGCAGGTCACGCTCGTTCCGCGGTACCCCATTTTCGGCGTTTCGCCTGACCTCGTGCTGTCCTGCGTGCTTGCCGCCGCGATGTTCGAGGGCGCGAAATTCGGCGCCGTTTCGGGCGCGCTCGCCGGATTTTTCATTGACGCGATCGGCTCGGTCGGGCTGTCTCTTTCTCCCCTGCTTTACTGCGTGTTTGGTTACGTTACCGGCATCTGCGCGGAATTTCTTTTCCGCCGAGGTCTGCTCTCCTTTACCATGGCGGCGGTGATCTCCTATTTCTTGCGCGGATTTGCCACCATAATCCTTGTCGCCGCGTCCTGGGCGACCTACTCCACCACCTTCGTTTTCCTGCGGGTGGTACTCCCCGAGATCGCGCTGTCCGTTATTTTCTCCTACCCCGTTTACCTGTGCTTCAGGCTCCTTGCGGGCAGATTCCACCGCGATTTTGAACTCAAAAACTGATTTTTCCCCCATTTTTTCGATAAATTTCGATAAATTCTGATAGAAAGGACTGAAAACCGTGAAAAAGCTCGAATATCCCTTACGATACGCTTCCCTCGCCGTTTTTTTCATCCTTGTTACTATCGTGTATACCGCGCGCCTGGTCAATATACAGATCTCCGGCCAGGACTACTATTCCTCCGCTGACAGCGGAACCTACACCCGCCGTGAGATAATCTATGCCGAGCGCGGTGAGATCTTCGACCGAAACGGAATTCCGCTGGTCACAAACGAATACTCGAACAACGTCGTGCTATACTACGGCGAGATGCCCTCCCGTAACTCGGAGATCAACGCGACTGTCTCCGATCTGCTCGCGGTTATCCGCCGCTCGGGGCAGGAGGATCTGCTCACCGACACCAATTTCCCCGTGGTCGGAGAAGCTGATAATTTCGATTTTGACAGCGAATTTTTTGAAAACACCACCAAAACCAACAGATTCAAGCGCATTATGCGCGATCACGGGGTGTCTGAGAACATCACCTGTGAGGATTTTATCACCCATTTGCTCCGTTATTACGGATTTTCTGACAAAAAAGGAAATATAATTTACTCGGGAGACGATCTTTACGAGATCCTCGCGAGAAGATTTGATATGGAATATATGCGCTTCGATCCCACCACGCCTTACGTCCTGTGCGAGGGCGCGGACATCTCGCTTATCAGCGCGGTCAAGGAAAACATGATCGAGGGCGTGGAAATAATGACCGAAAGCGTGCGTAAATACTGCTTCCCCGGTTACGCGTCGCACATCCTCGGGCGGGTGGGAAAGATTCCCGCCGACAAGGCTGACGAGTACGTTGAAAACGGCTACTCGCTTGACGCGACTATCGGAATTTCCGGCGTTGAGTCGGCTTTTGAGAGCTATCTGCGCGGTGTGAACGGCACCCGCGTGGTAGTTGAGGACGAGTACGGCTACGTCATTGACGAGTACGTCGAGAAAGAGCCCGTCCCCGGGCAGGACGTGTACCTGACCATTGACATAAATATGCAGATAGTCGCGGAGAGCGCATTGGCTGACAACATTGACTACATCGTGGAAAACGCGCTTGCGTCCGGCGTTCCGCTGTCCGGTGAAGACGCGAAGGCGGGCGCGATGACAGTGCTTGAGATCGGAACGGGAGACGTTTTGGCGATCGCATCCTACCCGACCTACAATCTCGAGACCTTTAATATTGACTACTCCGAGCTTGCGAGCGACGAGCGCTCGCCGCTCCTTAACCGCGCACTCAGCGGAATGTACACCCCCGGCTCGACCTTTAAGGTTGCGACCGCGGCGGCGGCGCTGTCCGAGGGGGTAATTTCCTCTACCGCGACTATAAACGACACCGGTAAATACGAATATTTCTCCGACTACCAGCCCGCGTGCTGGATCTACAACCGCCACGGCTACGGTCACGGACCGCAGAACGTGACTCACGCGATTCAGAACTCGTGTAACTACTACTTTTTCGAGGTCGGGCGTCTCCTGACAATCGAGCGTCTGACCGAATACTGTGAAAAATTCGGGCTCGGGCAGAAGACAGGCATTGAGCTTGGCGAGACGGCGGGCGTTCTTGACAGTCCCGAATACCGCGAGCAGAGCGGAAACGAGCCGTGGCAGGTCGGTGACGTGCTTCAGGTCGCGATCGGTCAGGGTAAGAGTATGTTCTCCCCGCTTCAGATCTCAAATTACATTTCCACCGTTATCAGCGGAGAGCGGCGCAGTACGCACATTCTCTCCGAGGTGCGCGAGTTCGGCACCGGAATTGTTACCTATGAAAAGGAGAGCGAGCTGCTTGACACGGTTGAGATCTCGGAGTACAACCGCTCGGTGCTTCTCGGCGCGATGAAGGACGTTGTTGAGAGCGGTTCGGCGGCGTCTGTGTTCTCGAATTACGCGATAACCATCGGCGGTAAGACCGGTACCGCGCAGGTAAACGAGAAAAAGAGCGCGAACGCGGTGTTCACCGGGTTTGCCCCGTTTGACGATCCCGAGATCGTTGTGACCGTCGTGATCGAGCAGGGTAACAGCGGTACCACCGCCGCGAGAAGCGTGCGCGAGGTGTTTGATTATTATTTTAAGCTCGGCGATTACGCCGAGGATTCCGGCAAGGATCCGATTGGGGATATTTTAAATGGAGTTGAAAATTGAAAGTGGAAAGTTGACAAGGCGATATATAACCTTGTAGGGGCGGATATTATCCGCCCGAGCGGTACGAACGATTTATCTTGAAACAATCCCTCCGTCTCGCTAATGCGAGCCACCTCCCTTTACACAAGGGAGGCACCTACCATTTAAAATTCCGCGAAACGAAAACGGGCGACCGATGGTCGCCCCTACGGCAACCTTTTGAAATTTCGCGA
>CAZGHD010000091.1:0-8627 GCA_964525525.1 uncultured Lachnospiraceae bacterium
GTCCCATATGGCTCTTGCCCTGAATATCTATCTGGTTACAGCCGTTCATAACGTACATATGTGCGTCGTGAGACGGAATTCCGAGACGCTCAAGTGCGGGAATAACCGCCTCGTCGTTATAAAGTCCGGGAAGTCCGCATCCGGTTGCAAGAGTCTCGTATGCCGCCTCGTAAAGCTCTGCCGGAGTATTTCTGTGGCAACGCATAGTGAGGTTGGGAGCTTGGTATTTCTTCTCTTTTACTATGTTGAGTATCGCATAGCTGAGATCGTTTGTAAGGTCGTTCCAGTTCTCGTCAGAGCCGGAGATGCAAAGATTCCACGCTCTTGTGTTATGGAAGTACTCCCAAATACTGTCAAGATATTTAAGTCTGGTATCGTTATCTGTAACCTTCCAGAAGTCGTACATATACTGGTCGAACCATCCGGGAGAGTCTCTGCCGTCTACGTCGTAAACGAGGGTAAACACGATAACCGCCTCCGCAAAATCACGGCAGGGCTGCATCGGTGCGTGCTCAAAGGTCTTGGCAATAGTATTGAGTCTTTCGATTATTTGGGGATCGGTTTCGGTCTCGAGCATTTCGAGTGCTTTCTCACGGTATCTCTTTCCGTAGATATCCAGCGCATCCATACACATTTTGCACGCGTCGTAGAATTCATCCTTACCGGGATTTAACGCACGGTACTTTTCTATCTTCGCTCTGAGCGCGTCCGTACCGAAATGACAAACGTCCGCGTGGTCGGGGTTTGCGTGACCTTCCCATCCGGCGCCGGAAAGATGGCGCTCTTTCATCTGAGTCTTATGTTCATCGGTACAATAACTCCACGATGCCTGCTCGCGAATAACAGGATCCATGACCTTTTTCATAAGCTCGAAATCTTCTTTGTGCTCGGGATATTTTTGCGCAAGCTCGTCGTAACCCTTCGTCCATCCGAATATACCGGTAAAGCCGTAATTTGCAACCTGAAATCCTTTTCTGTAGCAAAGGCCAAGCTTGCGGTCTATATTAAGCTCTTCGTCTTTTGCGCTCTGCAGTAGTCCCGCAGCGCATTTTTTACTTTTATATTCACTCTCGCAGTTTATGTATCCGCGGGAAAAGGGTTCAAGCAGTGTTTTAAATTCGTACATATCGGTTTCCCCTTTACGGTAATTTATTAAACGTTCAAAACGGTACGGGATATTACGTTATCCTGAAGTTCCTTCGAAATATTTACGAAATAGTCGCAGTAACCGCCGACACGGACGATAAGATCGCGGTGCGCGTTCGGGTTCTTCTGCGCGTCAAGCAACTCTTCCGCTGAAACAACGGTCGCGGTCAGCATCTGACCCTTACGGTCAAAATAGTTCTTCCAAAGAGAAATAAATGCGTTCTTACCGCTCTCGGAATTAAATATACTGCGGTCAAATTTAAGATTGAGTATAAATCCGCTTCCGGGAAGTGAGTGATCGAACTTGAGGCAGGAATTAAGAAGCGCGGTAGGACCGTTTACGTCGCAGCCGGGTGTCGCACCGATAGAGTCAGCTATCAGGCACTCCTCCTTTTTAAGTCCGTTCGGAAGTGCGCCGAGTGCCGCGCCGCAGGTGGGAGCGTCAACAAAGGGAGAGCAACCGCCGGAGTAGTAACCGCCGCGAACGGTCTTGATAGTAAGCAAACGCTTGTTTATGTAGTCCATAACCTCAGCTCCGATAGAGTCAACGTACTCAATATCGTTACCGAATTTCAGCTCGCTGTTTTTGAGAGTATGGTACATCTCGTCATAGCCCTCGAAGTCTTTTTCAAGTGCATCAACAAGCTCTGCCATGGTATATTTCTTGTCTTCATAGATATACTTTTTGATGTTCGCAAGCGAGTCAGCCGTCTCTGCAAACGCCTGAACCAGTATCTGTCCGTGACCGTAAAGCGGACCGCCGTTTTTGTATTCAAGTCCCTTTTCAAGGCAGCCGTCAATAAGAACGGAGCGGAAAGGACCGGGAAGATTGCGCGCGTGCGCCTCCTGCGCGGTATTGGAAAGATCGGAGAGCAGATCCATCATAAAATCTACCTGTCGAAGGAACGCCGCGTAAAATTCTTCGTAGGTCTTAAACTCGGTCGGATCGCCGGTCTTAACGCCGAGCTCTCTGCCGGTTCTGTTTGAACGTCCGTTATGAAGCGCAAGTTCTACTGCCTTTGCGACAGCAAACTGACCGTCCTCAAGTCCCATGTGGCTCTTGCCCTGAATATCTATCTGGTTACAACCGTTCATAACGTACATATGTGCGTCGTGAGACGGAATTCCGAGACGCTCAAGCGCAGGAACGACTACCTCGTCGTTATAAAGTCCGGGAAGTCCGCATCCGGTTGCAAGAGTCTCGTACGCCGCTTCGTAAAGCTCTGCCGGAGTATTTCTGTGGCAGCGCATAGTGAGGTTGGGAGCCTGATATTTTTTCTCTTTTACTATGTTAAGTACGGCGTAAGTAAGGTCGTTTGTAAGGTCGTTCCAGTTCTCGTCAGAGCCGGAGATACAAAGGTTCCACGCTCTCGTGTTGTGGAAGTATTCCCATATACTGTCAAGATATTTAAGTCTGGTGTCGTTATCTGTAACCTTCCAGAAGTCGTACATATACTGGTCGAACCATCCGGGAGAGTCTCTGCCGTCTACGTCGTAAACGAGGGTAAACACGATAACCGCCTCCGCAAAATCACGGCAGGGCTGCATCGGTGCGTGCTCAAATGTCCTCGCAATAGTCTCAAGCTTTGCTATGTTTTCCGCATCGGTCTCGGTCTCGAGCATTTTGAGAGCTTTCTCACGGTATCTCTTGCCGTAGATATCCAGCGCGTCCATACACATTTTGCAAGCGTCGTAGAAATCGTCCTTGCCGGGATTCAATGCGCGGTACTTTTCTATCTTCGCTCTGAGCGCGTCCGTACCGAAGTGGCAAACGTCCGCGTGGTCGGGGTTTGCGTGACCTTCCCAGAATCCGCCCCAAAGATAACCCTCCGCCACGTTTGCTTCAACCTGTGCTTTAAGCTCGGGCGTACGGTAACGCCAATCGTTCTGGCTTTGTGCCCAAGGCACAACAGTTTCCCTTATGTATTCAAAATCTTCTTTTTCCTCGGGATATTTTTCGATAAGTTTATCCATCTCGTGAGTCCATGCAGAAAGACCGCAGTAACCGTAGTAAACCGATCCGGTAATACCGGGATAGCACAGACCTAACTTCAGGTTTATTTTAAGATCCAGCTCTTTTGCCGCCTGTATCATACCTGCAGCGCATCTTTTACTTTTACTTTCACTCTCGCACGACAAAAATCCGCGTGCAAAAGGTTCTCTTTTTGTTTTAAATTGGTACATATCGAGTCCCCCTTTTTATGGCAAATTATTAAACGTTCAAAACGGTACGGGATATTACGTTATCCTGAAGATCTTTTGAGATATTTACAAAATAGTCACAGTAACCGCCGACACGGACGATAAGATCGCGATGTGCGTCCGGATTTTTCTGTGCGTCAAGCAACTCTTCCGCAGAAACAACGGTCGCGGTCAGCATCTGACCCTTGCGGTCGAAATAGTTTTTCCAAAGTGACAGGAACGCCGCCTTGCCGTTCTCGGAATTAAATATGCTACGGTCAAATTTGAGATTGAGTATAAATCCGCTTCCGGGGAGTGAATGGTCGAACTTGAGGCAGGAATTAAGCAGCGCAGTAGGACCGTTTACGTCGCATCCGGGAGTAGCACCGATAGAGTCTGCTATCAGGCACTCCTTCTTTTTAAGGCCGTTCGGGAGTGCGCCGAGTGCCGCTCCACAGCGAGGAGCATCCATAAAGGGAGAGCAACCGCCGGAGTAGTGACCGCCGCGGAAGGTCTTGATAGTGAGCAACTGTTTGTTTATGTAGTCCATAACGTCTGCACCGATGGAGTCAACGTACTCAATATCGTTACCGAATTTCAGCTCGCTGTTTTTGAGGGTATGGTACATCTCGTCGTAGCCCTCGAAGTCTTTTTCAAGCGCGTCAACAAGCTCCGCCATAGTGTATTTCTTGTCCTCATAGATATACTTTTTGATGTTTGCAAGCGAGTCCGCCGCATCGGCAAACGCCTGAACGAGTATTTGACCGTTACCGTAAAGCGGGCCGCCGTTTTTGTACTCAAGTCCCTTTTCAAGGCATCCGTCTATAAGAACGGAGCGAAGCGGACCCGGGAGGTACTTTGCGTGAGCCGCCTGAGCGGTATTGGCGATAGTAGTTATAACGTAGAGGATATGATCTATCTGCTTGAGGAAAGCCGCATAGAATTCATCAAAGTTTTTGAATTCGGTCGGGTCGCCGGTCTTAACGCCGAGTTCCCTGCCGGTTCTGTTTGAACGTCCGTTGTGAAGCACGTACTCTACAGCCTTTGCGATAGCAAACTGACCGTCCTCAAGCCCCATATGACTCTTGCCCTGAATATCTATCTGGTTACAGCCGTTCATAACGTACATATGAGCGTCGTGAGACGGAATTCCGAGACGCTCAAGCGCGGGAACGACTACCTCGTCGTTATAAAGTCCGGGAAGTCCGCAACCGGTCGCAAGAGTCTCGTACGCCGCCTCGTAAAGCTCTGCGGGGGTATTTCTGTGACAGCGCATAGTGAGGTTAGGCGTCTGATACTTCTTCTCTTTTACTATGTTGAGTATCGCATAGCTGAGATCGTTTGTAAGGTCATTCCAGTTCTCGTCAGAGCCGGAGATACACAGGTTCCACGCTCTCGTGTTATGGAAGTACTCCCAAATACTGTCAAGATATTTAAGTCTGGTATCGTTGTCGGTAACTTTCCAGAAGTCGTACATATACTGGTCAAACCAGCTGGGAGAATCTCGGCCGTCTACGTCGTAAACGAGTGTAAACACGATAACCGCCTCCGCAAAATCGCGGCAGGGCTGCATCGGTGCGTGCTCAAAGGTTTTAGCAATAGTCTCGAGCTTTGCTATATTTTCCGCATCGGTCTCGGTCTCGAGCATTTTGAGAGCTAATTCACGGTATCTCTTGCCGTATATATCCAGCGCGTCCATACACATTTTGCAAGCGTCGTAGAATTCGTCCTTACCGGGATTCAACGCGCGGTACTTTTCTATCTTCGCTCTGAGCGCGTCCGTACCGAAGTGGCAAACGTCCGCGTGGTCGGGGTTTGCGTGACCTTCCCACTGACCTGCCCAAAGATAGTGTTCACGAACGTGCGCTTCCGCGTGCTCCTTGAATTCAGGCGACGGATATTCCCAATTATACTGACCTTCTGTCCAAGGAGTCATTTTTTCCTTTATGTATTCAAGGTCTTCTTTTTCCTCGGGGTATTTTTCGATTATATCGTCAAAGTTATCAAACCAGCCGAAAAGTCCGCAGAAATTGTAGAATACAGATCCGGGCAAACCGGGATGACACAGACCGAGTTTAAGATTTATTTTAAGATCCATTTCTTTTGCCGCCTGTATCATACCGGCGGCGCATCTTTTACTCTTATTGTCACTTTCGCAGTTCAAAAATCCACGTGCAAAAGGTTCTCTTTTAGTTTTGAATTCGTACATTTTAAGTCCTCCTAAAATCCGAATTTATACACTATTTATTAAAATTATTATATCACACGCCGAGTCAATTAACAATGAAGAATATTGTGCAAAAACCATACGATATTTACACATTCGGCTACAAAACACGAGATTATCAGATTATCATCTTTGCCACGGTCATTCTCGACAGTCCGTGTCTGTCCTCGGGGGTACCGGCGCAGTAGGCAAGAAGCAGTTCATTTTCTGCGGTAAACATCGGAGCGGTGTACGCGTACGCGCAGGCGGGATCGTCCTCTATATGGCGGATAGTTCCGATCTCGGTCAAATCCTCGTTCATCTCCGCGATAGCAAGGGGAGTTCTTCCAGAGCCGACGAAGGTAGTCTCTCTGTCGTTATATATCGGGATAGGATTCCATATTGCGTATATCTTTCCGGTGTACGGATTTCTCGTAACGGTAATAGGCGAGCAGTTAGAGGTAAAACAGCTCGGCTGGCAGGACGTCCAGTGTATGCCGTTATCAAAGGACAGCGCTTCGTACTGATACATTTTGTCTGTACGCCAGAAGCACTTGAGCACTCCCGGGCATATTTCAAAAACCGCGCCCTCCTGTATTCCCTTATCGCTGCCGGTAAAGGACGGGCAAACGGTGTCCGCCGCCTTGTTCCAGGTGAATCCGTCGTCATCCGAGTACATAAACGTACCTATCGTATAGCGGCTGGTTCTTTTTTCTTTAAGCCTCTCGGGTTTCACCCACGAGTAGCCGTTTTCCTCCGAATACTCAAAATATCCCGCGGTCTTATCGTCTATCGGTACGATTCCGTCGGTCTTTGATGAGCCCGCGTGAATAGCAATAGGTATTATTATTCTTCCGTTTGAAAGTCTTACGATGCGCGCGTTGTTAGTACCCATTCTGCCGGAAAACTGCTTCGGTCCGCACTCGGATACAGTATAGAAGGTCTTGCCCTCGTCAGCGGAACGCGCGAACATAAGGCGGTTGATATATCCCTGTACCTGCTTGATTATAAAGAGCAGACCGACGTCACCGTTATTCATACGGGTAAGCGAAACGCTCATTACGTTCTGAGCTTTGAACTCCCTCGCGCAGTATACCTCCTCCGGCTCCGTCCAGGTCTCTCCGTTGTCGTAAGAAAAGCGTTTTACAAGATCCGCCGGTGCGGCGTCTCCCGCAGATTTACCTTTGAATCTGGTGTATATAAACAGAATACTTCCGTCTTTCAGTCTTATAAAATCGCCCTCGCTGTGGCGGCAATATTTGGCGTCTCTCGCAAAAGAGAGGATAACTCTCGCTTCTCCCATATTAATCTCCTGATAGATTGATATAATTACTTAAATTATACCACCTGCCGCCGCTTATTTCAAGGGTTAGAGGGCAAAATTCGCCTTTTGATAATTTATTTTTCTCATTCTGTTTATGACCGCTTTAAGCTCGCACTTTCTCGGCAGATCAAGGAACCTTTCGCAGGTGGTAAAATAGGACGAATAAAGAACGTCTATTCCCTCCTTTTCCACCTTTTCGTAAAGCTCGTCTATCTTTGCGTCAATATCTATTTTCCTGCTGTTTGACGATAATTCAAGCTGTCTTAACATAAATCCGAGCGTATCAAGCTGGCGAGGCGAAACTATATCGTGAAGTCCGCGCACGTCTATTCGCTCGTCTCCGATAATGATAAATCCCATATCGGATACCTCAAGCCTCTCACTGCCGCTTCCCTCGGGATATGAGGTAAATCCGTCCGAATAAAGTACCCTGCCCTGTCCCCAGTCAGCCTGCAAAGGAATATCGCTCGAAACACCGTTAGCGGTACAGAGAGACTTTGCCTTCTCTGTCACGTCGTGGATAAGATAGTCCTCCATCATGTAGATTTTGTCCGCTACCGACAGATACTCTCCACTGCCTCCGATAACCAGTATGGTAGACACACCGAGAGAGGAATAAAGCTCGTTCACTCGGTCGGTAAACGGCGTGATCGGCTCTTTTTCGATAAGCTCTTTCATCAGCCTGTCGCGGATCATAAAGTTAGTCGCGCTTCTGTCCTCGTCTATCATAAGCAGTTTCGCGCCGCACTCCACCGCCTCCATAATATTAGCCGCTTGAGAGGTCGAACCTGACGCTCTGTCTGTCGAGAAATCCGCCGTGTCCCCGCCCGGAAGCCACTTGATAAACGGCGAAATATTGACGTGCTTGACGCTTCTGCCGTCCTCTGCCGAGATAGTCACAGCGCTCCTGTCTGTGATGCAAAGCTCGCGTCCATCGCCGAGAGCGTGATCGTAGATACCTGCGGAAACGGCATCGAGCAAGGTGGACTTTCCCGAATAACCGCCTCCCGTGATAACGGTAACTCCGCGGCGAATCCCCATTCCGCGCACACCCGCGACCTCAATCTCGTCGCTCGGCACGGACGTAAACGGTACCGCGCCGTCCATCGGCAGATCAGTTCCTTTTGATCTCGGCAAAATACTGCCGTTTGCCACAAAAGCGCAGTAATCGCTGTCCTCAAGCCACGCACGGATAGCCGCCTGCTTTTCGGCAAGAGCAATCGCCGCCGAAAGTCCCGCCGAGTTAAACTGATAGATAAACGTATCTACCGCGTCAGGCAGATCGCGGCAAAGCATCTGAATCGTTTTGCGTATTTTCCGCTTGGGCAGCTGAACTTGCATTCTGATGCAAAGACACATTTTAGCATCCATTTTTTCCGCGTCGTCAAGCAAAAATACCGTGTTGCCGTTTCCGTTTACGTAATCCTTTTGCGGACAGAGCGCAAAATACGCAGTGTTTCTCGCTATCACCTCACCGCCGGGAGAGCAAATATAATATTTTCCGTTTTCGTTATCCGGGCGGCTTCGGTTATAAAGTGCTTCGTTCAGTATATCTATATACTTTTTGAACTCGCGCAGGCAAAAGTCCGCCGCCGCTGTGGTGTAATTTTCTATCGACAGCTTTTCAACCGGGATATGCCACGTAACGGTAGGCTTATCCTGTGCTAACTTGTGGGTGGTTTCGACGTCTACCGCCATATCCTCGTACCAATAACGGGGAAGAAGATGTACCTCGGGTTCAAGCGGATCTTCCTCTGCTCCCTCTTTACC
>CAZGHD010000092.1:0-8573 GCA_964525525.1 uncultured Lachnospiraceae bacterium
ATTGATTATTGGCTCGGGTCCTATCGTTATCGGACAGGCTGCAGAGTTTGACTACGCAGGTACTCAGGCTTGCCGAGCTCTGCGCGAGGACGGTATTGAGGTCGTACTCATAAACTCCAACCCCGCTACCATCATGACAGACTCCGCTATGGCGGACAGTATATATCTCGAGCCCCTTACCCTTGAAACGGTAAAGAGAGTTATCATAGAAGAAAAACCGGACAGCATCCTCGGCACTATGGGAGGACAGACCGGTCTTACTATCTCAATGCAGCTTGAGAAAGAGGGCTTCCTTGCCGCTCACGGCGTAAAGCTGCTCGGCTGTAAGCCGGACACCATCGACCGCGCCGAGGACAGACAGCTGTTTAAGGACGCGATGGAGAAGATCAATCAGCCGGTTATTCCCTCCACCGTTTCCACCACTCTTGAGGGTGCTCTTGAGTTTGCCGCAGAAAACGGCTATCCGCTGGTTATCCGCCCTGCATTCACCCTCGGCGGTACCGGCGGCGGTATCGCGTATGACGAGAAAGAATTCATAGAAATAGTCCGCACCGGACTTATGCTCTCCCCCATCAGCCAGGTTCTCGTTGAGAGATGCGTATCCGGCTGGAAAGAGATAGAGTTTGAGGTTATCCGCGACGCGGCAGGTAACGCGATCACCGTCTGCTCGATGGAAAACATCGACCCCGTCGGCGTTCACACCGGCGACAGTATCGTTGCCGCTCCCGCGCTCACTCTTGCCACTCCCGAGTATGAGATGCTCCGCAACGCGGCGCTGTCCATCATCACCGAGCTTGGTATTGAGGGCGGTTGTAACTGCCAGTTTGCATTAAAGCCTGACAGCTTTGAGTACGCCGTTATCGAGGTAAACCCCCGCGTTTCCCGTTCTTCCGCGCTTGCGTCAAAGGCTACCGGCTATCCGATCGCAAAGGTTGCGGCAAAGATCGCTATCGGCTACACCCTTCCCGAGATCACCAACAAGATCACCGGCAAGACCTGCGCTTGCTTTGAGCCGGCTATCGACTATGTTGTAGTTAAGTTCCCGCGCTGGCCGTTTGATAAATTCGTATACGCAAAGCGTAACCTCGGTACCCAGATGAAGGCTACCGGTGAGGTCATGGCTATCGGCGTAAACTTTGAGACCGCTTTGATGAAAGCTATCCGCGGCGCGGAGATCGGTATGGACTGCCTGTACCACCCGCGTTTTGAGGAGCTGTCCGACGAGGCGCTGATCGAGAAGATCAAAGCCGCAGACGACGAGCGTCTTTTCTGCATGGCTGAGGCTATGCGCCGCGGCATGTCGGATAAAGAGCTTAACGACATCACCAAAGTAGATCTCTACTTCCTTGCAAAGATCAGAAATCTTATAGATATGGAAACCCGCATCAAAGCGGGCGTTGACGAGGAGCTTTATATTGAGGCAAAGCACGTCGGATACCCCGACTCCGCTATCAAAAAGCTGTCCGGCAAAGACGTTGAATACAGCTATCAGATGGTTTACAAGACTGTTGATACCTGCGCGGCTGAATTCTCGGCACAGACCCCGTACTTCTACTCCGCGTGCGACGGAGAGGACGAGGCAAAAGAGTTCCTTCAGAAAGCGAATAAAAAAGAGACGGTTATCGTATTCGGTTCAGGTCCTATCCGTATCGGACAGGGTATTGAGTTTGACTACGCGTCGGTTCACTGCGTATGGGCACTCAAGAACGCCGGCTACGACGTAGTTATCGTAAACAACAACCCCGAGACTGTTTCCACCGACTTTGATACCGCGGACAGACTCTACTTTGAGCCTCTCACTCCCGAGGACGTTACCAACATCATCAGAGTTGAAAATCCTGTCGGATGCGTAGTAGCGTTCGGCGGCCAGACCGCTATCAAGCTCACCGCGACCATAGACCGTCTCGGAGTGAAGATCCTCGGTACCTCGGCAGACTCTATCGACTGCGCCGAGGACAGAGAGCGTTTTGACGCACTTCTTGAAAAATACGACATCAAGCGTCCCCGCGGCTACACCGCTATGACTCTTGAAGAAGCTCTCGGCGTCGCAGAGCAGGTCGGTTATCCCGTACTTCTCCGCCCCTCTTACGTTCTCGGCGGTCAGAATATGATAATCGCCTTCAACGAAGCGGACGTCCGCGAGTATATGAAGATAATCCTCTCCCACGATATTGAAAACCCCGTGCTTATCGACAAGTACATGGGCGGTACCGAGATCGAGGTAGACGCGGTATGTGACGGTGAGGAGATCCTCATCTCGGGTATCATGGAGCACATTGAGCGCGCAGGCGTTCACTCGGGTGACTCTATCGCGGTTTATCCCGCGTTCAACGTCAGTGACGAGATGACCGAAAAGATCATCAGCCATACAAAGAATCTGGCAACCGCACTTGATACTCGCGGTCTGGTTAACATCCAGTACCTCATCTACGAGGGTGAGCTGTACGTTATAGAAGTCAACCCCCGTTCCTCCCGTACCGTTCCTTATATAAGTAAGGTTACCGGCGTGCCGCTTGTTGACCTCGCTACCCGCGCTATGCTCGGCGAAAAGGTCAAGGATATGGGATTCGGCACAGGACTTTATAAATCCTCGTCCTACGTTGCGGTCAAGGTTCCCGTGTTCTCGTTTGAGAAGCTCGCTAACGTTGATAACCACCTCGGTCCCGAGATGAAATCCACGGGTGAGGTTCTCGGTCTTGCAAGCACTCTTGAAGAAGCTCTTTACAAAGGACTTCTTGCAGCAGGCTACCGTATGAAGCGCAACGGCGGCGTGTTCATCACCGTCCGCGACAGCGACAAGGCGGAGATCGCCGACACCGCGCGCCGCTTCCACGAGCTTGGATTCAAGATCTACGCAACCAAGGGCACAGCGGACATTCTCCACAGAAACGAGATTCCCGCGGCAGTGGTACAGAAGATCCACGAGTCGGAGCACAACTCGCTCACTCTGATCGAAAGCGGAAAGATAGATTATATCATCTCCACCTCCGCAAAGGGACGCCTTCCCTCCCGCGACAGCGTTAAGATCCGCCGTGCGGCAGTTGAGCGTTCTATCCCCTGCCTCACCGCAATAGACACCGCAAACGCAGTAGCGGCGAGCCTTGGCAGCCGTTGGTCGCAGGACTGCACCGAGCTGGTTGACATCAACCGTCTTCGCACCGACCGCACCAAGCTCCCCTTCGTTAAGATGGAATCCTGCGGTAACGACTATATCTACTTCGATTGCTTTGAAAATCATATAAACAACCCCGCAGGCCTGAGCATCAGACTTGCTGACCGTCACTTCGGTATCGGCGGCGACGGAGTCGTGCTTATCGGCCCGTCCGACGTAGCCGACGCGAAGATGCGTATCTTCAACCTTGACGGCAGTGAGGGCAAGATGGGCGGCAACTCCATCCGTTGCGTAGGTAAATATCTGTACGACAGCGGAAAGGTTGACAAGAAGAATATCACAGTAGAGACCCTCAGCGGTATCAAGTCGCTTGAACTGTTCTGCCGCGGCGGAAAAGTAGCAAGCGTGAGAGTTGATATGGGCCGCGCGGAGCTTCATCCCGCGATGATCCCGGTCAAGCTCCCCGGTGAGCGCGTTATAGATATGCCGGTAGACGTAGCGGACAACAGCTACAACATCACCTGCGTATCCATGGGTAATCCCCACTGCGTAATATTCGTAAACGATCTGCCTAACTTCTCGCTTGACAAATTCCCGATAGAGGAGATCGGTCCCAAGTTTGAAAACGATCCGATATTCCCCGAAAGAGTGAATACCGAGTTCGTCCGCATAATTGACGATCATACCATCAAAATGCGTGTTTGGGAGCGCGGCACCGGCGAGACCTGGTCTTGCGGCACCGGCGCGTGCGCGGCGGCAGTTGCTGCAGTTGAATGCGGCTATTGCAAGAAGGGTGAGGACATCACCGTCAAGCTCCACGGCGGCGACCTTATCGTAAACTACACCGACGACGGCGTATTTATGACCGGCTCCGCTACCGAAGTATTCAAAGGCACGGTAGAAATCTAACAAGTTTAATGCAAAATAAAAGCAGGTCGGCGGTCTTGCCGCCGACCTGTTAATATATTGGAGGCAAAACGTGAAAAATTACCTCAAAGAAACGATGGAGCTGATCGAGCTTCCCGCAGAGTGTATAGAGTCCCTTCTCGCTGAATGGGATGCCGTAAAGGACGGAAATATCGGAAAGGCTATCCTTGAGGGATACGAAAAGTACGCAAGCGACGACAGCTTCGATCCCAAGCCGCATCTTAACCCTATCAGAGAAGCCTGCAAGGCGGAAAAGAGATCCTACTACCCTGCCCACACCCTTTATCTGCTCCTGCTTGCAAAGCCACTGAAAGAAAGATACAAAAAGTTAGGCATACTCTCTGACGAGATCTACGTCGACTCCATGAAGGATATAACGTGGAAACTTATGAAGACCCACAATATAGACGATATTTGGGGCACTTCATTCGGTGATTGGAGCGCTAAATTTTTCAGACCCGACATATTCACACTCGGCAGACTTCAGTATGAGATGCATGATTTCGGATTTGAATATTCCGCTCACGGGTTTGATCTCAAGCCTGATACCAGGATTATAAACGTTCATATTCCCGCAAGCGGACCGCTCACGCCCGAGCTTTGTATGGACTCCTTTAAGAGAGCTCACGAGTTTTTCCGTGACCAATTCCCCTCCGGAATATCTGTATTTATGACAGAGTCCTGGCTCATCTTCCCGAAGCACAGAGAGTTCCTTCCCGAAAACTCAAATATTCTCAAGTTCATGGACTTCTTTGAGCCGGTAAAAGTATATGAAAGCAAGCCCGGCGAAAGAGACGAGATGTGGAGAGTCTTTGGCAAATACGCTGATGCTCCGGTAGATCAGCTCCCCAGAGATACCTCTATCCGCCGCGCTTACGCAGACTGGCTCGCCAAAGGCGGTACCGTTGGCGGCGCATACGGCGTATTCTTCTTTGACGGAGAAAAGATAATCAAATAATTCCGAAAAACAAGGAGCGTAAAAATGAGAGAATATCTCGAGTCAATAATGACGAAAATTGAATTCCCCGCAGAAGCTATCGCTTCTCTGCTCGCAGAGTGGGACAAAATGGAAAAGGACGGCACGACCGAGATCGTATACAAATACCTTGACGTCTACACCCGCGGAGAAAAGCCCGATTACGACCAAGCGTTAAAGGAGCTTAACAAAGCGAAAAAGGCTCTCGGAGAGTCTTATTATCCCGCGCATCTGCTTTTGTTCCTCTGCCTGTCAAAGCCGATGCACGAAAGATATAAGAAGCAGGGCATTTCAGATCAGATCTACTACGACACCGTAAAAGACCTCAAGTGGAAACTGCTTGAGTGCTACGACCTTCACGGCATCTGGGGTTCTTTCGTTGCTTGGTGGGAGCCCGGATTCTATGAGCTTGACCGCTTTGCGCTCGGACGTCTCCAGTACGAGTACTGCAGATTCGGTCACAGATACGTTGGCAAAGGCTTCGTGGTAAACCCTGACGATATGGTGCTCGGTATGCATATTCCCTCCGCAGGACCTCTCCGCATTGAGGACTGTATGGAGTCGCTGAAAATGGCTCACGAGTTCTACCGCGACAAGTTTCCAAGCGGAATTACCATAATCACCGTTGATACGTGGCTTCTTTACCTCGGACATCGCGAGTTTCTGCCCGAAACGTCAAGAATAATTCCCTTCATGGATATGTTTGACATATTCAAGAACAATGAAAGTAAAGACCGCGGCGGCGATATGTGGAGAATCTTCGGCAAATACGAGGATGAACCCGCCGAAAAGCTTCCCCGCGATACAGGTCTTCGCCGCGCATATGCCGAAAGACTCGAGGCAGGCGGAAAAGTCGGAGGCGGCTGCGGAATCATCTTCTTCGACGGCGAAAAGATAATCAGATAAGTTGAGATACATAAAAAATAAAGGATGGCCTTGCCATCCTTTATTTTTTTATCTCGAATACTCCTCAAGCGATTTTACAACATCGGCGAATCTTTCACTGTCACGGATAGAGTCATACGCCGTATTTTTGAGTTTTTCAAGCATGCGGTAACATTCGGAATGTTCTTTCAGTTCATGAAAATCCTCACTCGGTTCAGGATATTCTATCTTGTTTGTAAATATAGAGGTGTATTTTTTACCGCGGTCACAACAGTATGCTTTATCATACGCTATTGCATGTTCACACATTTTTTCGAGAGAATCGAGAGTGTCGTCTATTTTACCCTGTGCTATCTGATACGTTGAAATGACGTGATAATTAAATGACAGGCGGCAGTGATGAAACATCAGATTTTCTCCGTATATCATACGGTAAAGCTCGTTTGAAGCCTTCAGCATCTCGATCTTTTTATCCCATGTTGACAAGTCGTTTGAAACGTCACTGTTCAAGACAAGATTCCTGATAGACAGCCCAAGCAAATCAGTAAGATTATCTATCGCTTTCTGAATATAGAATTCGGTATTTCCGTCTCCTATTCCGTAGGATCTAACAATCTCGCGGCAATATTTGAGAGGTGTCAAGCGTTCTGAAGTTTCAAATGCTTTATCCGGCTCTTTTAGTCCGTTGGCATAAAGAATAGTCAGTCCCTCCAAAATATTGTATCTCTGCTCGTCGGATATATTATCGTCGAGCAAGGAAAGATAGATGTTTTCCGATTCTTTCAGTAACGCCGGGTCGGGATTTCCCCACATAGTACCCGCAAGGCAGGCAGCAAGATTTTCACGCAATTCCGGGTCAGACGGATAGCGCGATACCGCCTCTCTTGCATAATTTATACATTCCTCTGTGTTGCCAAATTCTTCTAAACGCTCTATTTCTTTTTTTATAGAGCTGATATTCTCCTCTCGCTCGGAAAGTCTGTACCCGAGCAATTCATCTATACTTACTGCGAAAAAATCCGCAAGTCCCGGAAGGAGCTCAATATCCGGGTAACAGGTCGAGCTCTCCCAACGGGAGATAGCCTGCGGCGTTACGCCGATAGCAGTAGCAAGCTGATCCTGTGTGATATTATTTTCTATTCGCAGCCGTTTAATTATTTCACCTGTTTTTAAGTTCATATTAATTTCATCCTTAACTAAGAGGTATATTTTTATCAATTTATTTGACTCAATCTGTCAGGTAATTATCCTTGTGAAGTATAACGAAAAAATTTGTTTTATATGTATTTACTTATATATACCTATTGGCTTGTATACGGAATAAGCGTGCATACTCTCCTTCAAGTTTCAGCAACTCATTATGAGTTCCTGTTTCGATAATATGTCCATCGCTTAGAACAAAGATTTTATCTGCTAATGTGGTATTTGATAACCTATGAGAAATCGTAACCGCGCCCTTCCCTTCGCTTAAATGATACAACTTTTCAAAAATTCTATCTTCTGAGATCGGATCAAGTGCAGCGGATGGTTCATCTAATATCATACAATCACTCTCTCTAAAGTACGCCCGTGCTAAACTTACAAGCTGCCACTGTCCTCCAGAAAGATCTTTACCATCATCAGAATAATGTCTTCCCAAAATACTATCAAAACCTTCCGGCCATTTTTCAATGATTTTGTTAGCTCCGCTAATTTCACATGCCCTATATAGTTTTTTATCATCATAACGATTCTTAAAATCCGATAAAGCTATAATTTCACGTACAGGTAAGCAATAAGAAACATATTCTTGAAAAAGAACTCCAAAAATATTTCGTACCGCATATATGTCATATTCTTTTATATCTGTTCCATCCAAACATATAACGCCTTCACTTGGGTCGTATAATCTAAGCATTAATTTTATTATCGTCGATTTTCCTGTTCCATTCAAACCGATCAAACCAATCTTTTCATGGGGGTGAATAACAAACGAACAATTTTTAAGAACATACTGATCGCTATTAGGATATCGAAAAGAAACATTCTTGAATTCAATCGTAGGATATGAAGATGGTGTTTTGGTACCACACTTCTCGTGCTCTGACGGTATTTCTAAAAAAGTTCGCAATTCTTCTAATCGGTCATTACCGGCAAGTAAATTAACAATATCATTCATTAAATCACCAGTTTGTTCTCTTAGACGGATCACCATACTCAGATTATATTGTAAATCACCTATTCCAATTTTATTTTGTAAAACTTCTGCGGCTGATATAAACAGGACAAAAACTTCACTTGCTACTTTTAGAAGGCTCATCATTGTATTGATAATATTATGTTTTATCTCTGCACATTGATTGATCTTAAAAAGTTTGCCCCAAATATATTTATATTTTGAGATAAAATAGTCGCCTGTATTATTAACCTTGATCTCAAATTGTCCATCGTTCTCGAAAAAAATATCTGAACAATAATCCATCTTACGATTATCACGCACCTGTTCACGTTCACGTTCTAACACTTGATTAGCATATATTCTGTTATAAATTATTGTAGGAACTAATAGAAATAATGTAATAACTGCTATCCACCATTTAAAAGAACATACTACTAAAAAAGCAATGCCGATATTAATAATCTTTGATATCGCATTAAATACTAACCATGTATTATCAGTCATTGCTCGGAAAT
>CAZGHD010000093.1:0-8430 GCA_964525525.1 uncultured Lachnospiraceae bacterium
CCCCCGACCTGCTGATTACAAATCAGCTGCTCTACCAACTGAGCTACACCAGCGGATATTCACAACGCTAATATTTTACCATAACGATAACGTTTTGTCAAGGATAAAATATAATTTTCTTAAAAAGCAAACTGATTTTAGAGTAAACGGTACTAAATTTACCAATGCTTCTTGCAATATCGCGCGAAATGTAGTATTATATTAGAGGAAAACAAAAACCGACATCAAGCGTACTGACGCTCAACATCGGTTTATGGAGCTGGTGATGTGACTTGAACACACGACCTGCTGATTACGAATCAGCTGCACTGCCGACTGTGCTACACCAGCGTATTCGGAACAAGTATTATTATACTATATGCTTTTTTATTTGTCAAGTGCGAAAAAAGATTTTCTTTGTGCGCTTTGCGTGCGGAAAGGTGATATATGAACTTATGTGACTTGCGCGTCATTCGTGAGCTGATGAGCCGACACGGGCTGAAATTCCGTCACGAATACGGGCAGAACTTTCTTATCAATCCCGCTATTCCCGAGAGAATCTCGATGGAATGCTGTGATGACGAGGACAGTGCTATACTTGAAATAGGTCCCGGGCTCGGTACTCTGACGGTTTATCTTTGCCAAAGATTTTCAAAGGTTACAGCGGTTGAAATAGACCGAGGACTGATTGCACCTCTTGCCGAGACTTTGGGAGAGTTCCGGAACTGCAACGTCATAAACGACGACATAATGAAAGTGGACGTGAAAGAACTTGTTGAGAGGGAATTCCCGGGCAAAAAAGTTTCGGTCTGTGCTAATCTGCCATACTATATAACCACGCCGATTCTCATGAAGCTGCTTGAATCGGGCGTTAAGTTTGACAATATAACGGTAATGATTCAGTCCGAGGTAGCTGACAGACTGACCGCAGAGGCAGGAAGCGCCGATTACGGAGCGATTACTGCGGTTCTCGGATACTACGGAACGGCGCGTAAGCTGTTCACGGTAAAGCCGGGCAACTTTGAGCCGCCCCCGAAAGTAAATTCCACAGTTGTCAGAATAGAGCTTTACGACGAGCCGAAATACCTTCCGAAAGACACCGAGCTTTTCTTCAGGGTTATCAAATCGGCGTTTGCTCAAAGACGTAAAACCTTGCTTAATTCGCTCTCGTCGGGTATATCCGAGCTCTCAAAATCCGAGATCGCAGAGGCGATAGAAAAATGCGGACACCGTCCTGACGTAAGGGGAGAGAAGCTCTCAACAGAGGATTTCTGCAATCTGTCGGACGTAATTTATGAGATCATAAAAAGCAAATAATATAAACGAGGACTTTAAAATGAAAAAGATTTTTTTCGTAGGCAACAGCTATACTTATTTCAATGATATGCCCGTTATGTTTGAAAATCTTGTCAAAGCGGGCGGTTTTGAAGTAAAGTACGATAAGGTTACAAAAGGCGGATGTATTCTCAGAAGATACCTCACCAAAGGCGATGAGTGGGGTGACAAATTCTACAATATTTTTGAGAGTGAGGACTGGGATTACGTTATTCTTCAGGAGCAGAGTGCGCGCCCCGCGATAGATGAGCCGGAATTTGCATCTGCGGCTGACGAGCTGTGCGATTTGATATATAAAAAGGGAGCAACCCCGCTGTTTTATCAGACCTGGCCTTATAGAAACAACACCGAAAAGCTTGCTACCACCAACTGCACTTACGTAGAGTTTTATCAGAAGCTCAGAGACGCATACAGAAGAGCCGCCGCTAAAAATCACGCTGATTTCGTGCCGGTTGGCGACGTTTATTACCGTATGTCAATAAACCATCCTGAGGTAGACCTGCTCAGAGATGACAATTTCCATCCTAACTTTAACGGAAGCTATCTGGTCGCGCTGATGTTCTATTTCTACTTCTTTGGCAAAGAAGCCCCCGTGCTTTACCGCCCGGAAGAAGTTACTGCTGAAGATGCCGAAACTATTATCGAGTCTATTAAAGAAACAATATGATGAAAAACATTAAAGAATATATTGAACGAACCGCAGAGGAAACAAAGGAGCTGCTTTTTGAGCTTTGTGCTATTCCTTCACCGAGCGGAAATGAAGGTGCTCGCGCGGAATTTTGCCGTGATTGGTTTTTTAAAAACGGTGCAAAGCAGGCGTTTATTGATTCTGCTTTGAACGTAGTGTTACCGATAGGCTGTGACGGTGACAAGCCTATAATCGTAATTATGGCCCATACCGATACCGTTTTCCCTGATCTCGAGCCGTTTTCGGTTACTGTTGACGGCGATATAGCAAGCTGTCCCGGAATCGGCGACGACACCGCAAGCTTGAGCGTTATGATGATCCTCGCTCGGTACTTTAACGAACACGCCGATACCGATAAATACGGACTTATGTTCGTGTGTGACTCAGGCGAGGAAGGACTCGGAAATCTTAAAGGAGTCAGAAAGATAGTTTCCGATTACGGTGACAGAATCGCGTGCCTTATCAGCATTGACGGTACGGCAAAGACTATTTGCAATCTTGCGGTAGGATCAACCAGATATAAGATAGTGTTCAAAACCGAAGGCGGACATTCTTTTGCTAATTTCGGTAACAAAAACGCTATTGCCGAAATGTCAGCTTTTATAAACAAGCTTTATCAGATAGAAGTCCCGCGAGAGGGAGAATCGCGTACTACCTATAACGTGGGAATTGTTTGTGGCGGAACATCGGTCAATACTATCGCACAGCATGCTGAAATGATGTACGAATACCGTTCAGATTCAGCGGCTTGCCTTGCCGAGATGAAAAATCGCTTTGAGCTCGTTTTAAGCGAGGCTAAACAAAACGGCACAGATATTGAGGTAGAGATAGTCGGCGAGCGTCCGTGTATGGGCGAGGTAGATAGGGAACAGTTGTCCGCGCTTTCCGAAATGTGCGCTGACGCGTACGAAGCCGCATTTGGTTTCAGACCCGTATTTTCTTCCGGTTCAACAGACTGTAATATCCCACTTTCGCGCGGTATTCCGTCTGTGAGTATCGGCGGATATATAGGTAGAGGTGCGCATACGAGAGAGGAATGGGTATCCCTTTCCAGCCTTAAACTTTCTGCCGAAGCCGTGGCAACTGTCATACTTAACATTCTTGAATGATTATACGTAAAAAACGCCTGCAGGCGTTTTTTATTATCAGTAAATTTATTGACAAATTTTTTATAAAATGATATACTGTTTTATATGAAACTAAAATGAGGTGCTTTTGTTATGAGAATAGTTTTCGCGGGAGATATGTGTTTCAATTATTTTGATAAAAACAACGTATTTTTCGGTAAAGAGGCAATAAAGACCGCTATGTCACAGCCGGCGGAGCTGTTTTCCGACGCTGATTTTTCCATGATAAATCTCGAAAATATCTTCGGTGTGCGTGACGAGCATATTCCGATAGTCAAAACCGGACCTAATCTCATATCTGAGGATAAATATATTGAATACATCAACGCGTTGTCTCCGACGGTTGTAGGTCTTGCTAATAATCACACGAAAGATTTTGGTGAGGCGCCGATGCTTAATACAATAAGGCTTCTCCGCGAAAACGGATATATCTGCATCGGAGCGGGCGAGAACATAGACAAAGCGTACGATCCTGCCGTGCTCGAAAAAGACGGTGTGAAGGTTTCTCTTATCGCTGTGTGCGAAAATGAGTTCGGAGTAGCAGAGCGCTCGGTTTCGGGTACTGCCGGATACAATTTAACGAGAGTGAGTAAGGCTATATTCTCGGCAAAGGAAAACGGAACACTCCCGATTGTATTTTTCCACGGCGGTAACGAAAGAAATCCGTTTCCGTCGCCCGGTAAGGTTGATCTTTACCGCCACTTTATCGACCTTGGTGCAGTTTCTGTTATCGCTATGCATCCCCACTGTCCACAGGGATATGAGATATACGACGGCAAACCCATAGTTTACAGCATGGGCAACTTCTTCTTTAACGCTATGCCTAATCCGGAAAGACTCAATACTTGGTATTACGGATACGTAAGCGAGCTTGACGTATCCGGTTCGGGCGTTGTACTGAAAATCCATCCGTACAGATTTGACGAGGATGGAATATATCTTTTAAAAGGCGATGATAAAGAGAAGTTTATGAAATATCTTGACGATATAAGCAAAGATATATCCGATCCCGAAAAGATAGCGGCGCTTTTTGACAGCTGGTGTCTCACTCAAGGGTATATAGACACACTTGGAGGCTATAAGTCTAAAATGCCATACGACTGTACTCCCGAGGAAGCGAGAAGTATACGCAATGTTTTCACCTGTGAGGCGCATAACGAGTTGCTTACCAACACCTTTCAGATGATGTACGAACAGCGCGTAGAAGACGCAAAACCGGGCGTAGAAGTTATCAGAAAATATCAGACGGTAGAAATATGATAAGGAACGAATACAAAACGATTTACACTGAGGCAATATCCGCGTGCTTGCCTCAGCCTGTCGTAAAAAACGCGCTTAAAAACCTCCCGAGTTTTAACGGAAAGCTGTATATGGTAGCTATTGGAAAAGCTGCGTGGACTATGGCAAGTGCGGCGGCAGAAGAGTTATCCGACCGACTTGAGGCAGGTATTGTCATAACAAAATACGGACATACGAAAGGGAATATCCCGAAAACCGTTATCTACGAGGCAGGGCATCCGATACCCGATCAAAAAACGCTTGATTCCACTCAAGCGGTGCTTGATCTTACCTCTGATCTTACAGAGGACGATCTCGTACTGTTTCTTATATCCGGCGGCGGCTCGGCTTTGTTTGAAGCGGTTCCGTGTGGAATAGACGCGCTTGCTGATATGACGGCACAGCTTCTCTCTGCAGGCGCTTCAATCGGTGAGATAAATACCTTGAGAAAGCACCTGTCTTTGGTCAAGGGCGGAAGATTTGCCAAGCACGTTTATCCGGCGAAAATTTACGCCGTGATACTTTCGGACGTGCTCGGAAACGATCCCTCGGTTATTGCGTCAGGCCCCGCGTGTGCTGATAAATCAACGGTATCTGACGTTGATAAAATCATCCAAAAATATAATCTCGATCTGCCTGCAGTAGTTCTTGAAAACATTCGCCGTGAAACGCCGAAGAGCGTGTCCAACGTTGAATACGTTATCGGCGGCAGTGTGACAGAGCTTTGCGCTGCAGCAAAAACGAGCGCGGAAAAAGCAGGATTTAAGACCGAGATACTTACCGACTGCCTTGATACCGAGGCAAGATATGCAGGCGAATTTCTTGCATCGGTTGCTAAAACCCACGCCGACACAGATATACCTCTCGCGTTTATCGCAGGAGGTGAGACGGTCGTGCATCTTAAAGGTAACGGCAAAGGCGGCAGAAATCAGGAGTTAGCTCTGTCTGCCGCGAGAAAGATAGCAGGATTTGATAATATCGTAATATTCTCTGTTGGCTCTGACGGGACCGACGGTCCGACGGATGCTACCGGAGGCGTAGCTTTCGGAGATACTTTTGACAGAACAAAAGAAAGCGGTATCGATCCCGATGCGGCTCTTGAAAACAACGACGCGTATAACGTGCTTTCCGCTTGCGGCGGACTCATTATAACAGGTCCCACGGGGACTAACGTAAACGACGTTTCGGTAGCTCTTGTCTACCCGAAAAATAAATAATTAAAGAGGTACTAACAATGGAAAGAATAATGACCTATGAAACTATCAGAAGCTTTGCATACGTAAATGACAGAGTAGTTAAAAAGCCTATCAAGGGCGTAGTTGTAAACTTTATCGGACTTGGCGACCAGTCTATGTTTGATAACGATAAAGACGGAGACACATTCTTCTGTGAGAAGGGCATACTTTACGTACATCCCTACAATAACCCCTGGAACTGGATGAACAAACAGGCAGTAAACTATACCGACGAGATACTTGACGTTCTTTTTGAGGCTCTCGACCTTCCCGAGGATCTTCCGATAGTTTCTACCGGCGGAAGCATGGGCGGTCTTTCCTGTCTTGTATATACTCACTACGCAAAGAGAACTCCTGTTGCGTGTATTGCTAACTGTCCCGTATGTGATGCGCCCTATCACTATACCGAGCGTCCCGACCTTCCGAGAACTATGTACGGTGCACTTTATAATGAGACTTGTTCTCTTGATGAAGCACTTAAATCTATTTCTCCTCTCCACCTTGCTCCGAATATGCCTGATATTCCTTACACCATATTCCACTGCAACAAAGACAGAGCGGTAAACATTGATATGCATTCAGAGAAGCTGGTAGCCGCTCTTAAAGAAGCCGGCAAGACCGTAACTTATCATATAGTTCCTGATATGGGTCACTGCGATCTTACTCCCGAGATGTACGAGCTTTACAGAAAATATCTGGTAGACGCTATTCTTGCAAGATAATTTCCGAGGTATTTCGATGATACGACAGCAGGCATTTATAAAAAAATGTAAAAAAATGTTAAAAGGCGGGCTTCACTCGCACAGCACCCGTTCAGATGGGGTAAGTACGCCCGAACAGACCATAAAGTTTCACTATGACCGTGGATATGATTTTATGGCTCTCACTGACCACTCAAAATATAATATGCGGAGTGATTACTGTCCTGATATACCTATGACTATTATTCCGGGAACGGAAGCCGGTGTAGACGTTCGAGTCCAAGGTTTTCGTTGTTATGATACCTTGTGTCTTGGTCCGCTTGACGACATGCCGTCTCCATATGAGCAGGATCAACCTCTTTCTGCAAAGCATCGGTTTGAAACGCTCGAAGAATATCAGAAGTATCTTGACGAGTTTCACAGAAACAATATGATAACCTGTATATGCCACCCTCAGCGTAGTTTTACTCCTGCACGTTATCTTGATACAATCAAGGGTCATTTTGCCATCGAGATATACAACAGTGGCAGTGACATCGAGCATGATTTTGATTCAGACGCAATCTATTGGGACGAGCTTCTTGACAAAGGAATTCGTCTTTACGGAGTTGCCGATGACGACGATCACGGAGAGTATTATAGCTGCCACGGCTGGGTAATGGTAAATGCGGAAAACAACGTAAAAGATATTCTGAGTGCGCTCAAAAACGGTGAGTTTTACTCATCATGCGGTCCGGAGATATACGATTTTTACGTTGACGGAAACAAAGCCGTGATAGAGTGCTCAAGCGTAGATAGAATTCGTCTCCACTGTGCAAAGCATCCTACCGACATCGCAAGAAATTCCGACAAAGAGATAACCCGTGCTGAATTTGAGATAGACGACAGTTATCCTTACGTCCGTATTTCCGTTGTTGACAAAAACGGTAAAAAAGCGTGGACCAATCCGATCTTTTTGGATTGATCGGCGTATTTGAGTAAAGGAAAGGATTTTATATGAAAATACGTCATCAAGCTTTTGAACCCGGTAAGAAGATGCTCAAAGGGGCTCTGCATTGTCACACGACTCGTTCAGACGGAGACTTCAGCCCAGAAGAACTCCTTCGGATTTATTACGAGCACGGCTATGATTTTGTTGCTATTACCGATCACAAAATATACAACTATAAGAACTACGCTCCCGATCTTCCTATAACCGTAATACCGGGATTCGAATTTGAAAACGTCTTTGAGACCGAAAATGGCTTCAGACAGTTTCATACCGTTTGTCTCGGCCCCGAAAAGGAAAAAGGGAACCTTTACGAACAGGATCAGGTTATTCCCGCGGGTACCGCAAAAAATCAGGAGGAGTACCAGAAATATCTTGATGAGATCCACGCAAACGGAAACATCACTTTTTACTGCCATCCTGAGTATAGCGGAACTCCGTCGCGTTATTTTGAAAAGATGCAAGGAGATTTTGCTTTCGAGATTTACAACAGCGGATGTCAT
This sequence comes from uncultured Lachnospiraceae bacterium, assembly GCA_964525525.1. Classification (GTDB taxonomy): domain Bacteria; phylum Bacillota; class Clostridia; order Oscillospirales; family CAG-272; genus RGIG2161. Next base: position 7,835 of record CAZGHD010000093.1, read on the forward strand.
ACGTATTGCGATATGGATACGGATGCTAACTACTGGGAGGAACTTCTCGGTCAGGGTAAAAAGATTTTCGGCGTTGCGACCGACGACTGTCACATGAAATACGAAATGTGCAAAGCGTGGGTAATGGTGAACGCAGACAATAACGTTGATTCTATTCTTGATGCGCTCAAAAGAGGTGCTTTCTATTCTTCTACAGGTCCTGAGATTCACGATCTGTACGTTGAGGGCGATGAGATAATCGTTGAAACGTCTCCCGTTGCAAAAATACGTTGCGTTGCTGATAATAACAGATTCCGCAATATTTATCCCGGCGGAGACAAAAATCAGCCGGGTACGATAACCAGGGGTGCATTTGAGTTTGAAGATCACAAACAATATTCCCGTGTTTCTGTAATAGACAGAAATGGAAAATACGCCTGGGCTAATCCGATCTTCTATGACGAGGTCAGGGAAAAGCTGAATAAATAACATAACGACAAAAAGCTTGTTGCCATTGCTTTGGACTCTGGTAGTTCCACTGCAAGTGCGCACTTGCTCACCACCAGCTGTGGTTGTGCTATAAAGAACAATATACCGCCGAGAGCGACCAAACGGTT